>JAEVHO010000267.1 GCA_016802835.1 Micromonospora sp. ATA32
TACGGGTCGACCTGTTTCGCTATCGTCTCCGGCATGTCTGACGAGTACCTGGACCCGAGCGGCAACACCGCACAGTTCCGCGCCTTCGCCCACTCGCCCCGAGACGGCCGCCCCCCGGCGCAGCCCCGCGTCCCCGGGCTGCCGCTGATGATCGGCGCGTCCGGGCCGGGTACGACCACCGGGCGGCCCGCTCCGCCTCCGCCACCCGGTTCGACCTGCGGCGCTCGGCCCGGCAGGGCGGTACGGGTCGACCTGTTTCGCTATCGTCTCCGGCATGTCTGACGAGTACCTGGACCCGAGCGGCAACACCGCACAGTTCCGCGCCTTCGCCCACTCGCCCGAGACGGCCGCCCCGGCGCAGCCCGCGTCCCGGCTGCCGCTGATGATCGGCGCGCCGCGGTCGCGGTCCTGCTGGTCGTCCTCGTCGCCTGGCTCGCCCTCGGCTGAGCCACCACCCGACCACCGACCGCGGCGGCACGGCTCAGCGGCGGCGTCCCACCACCGCCCGGGTCTCCTGGGCGATCTCCCGTTCCTCGTCCGTGCTGATCACGCAGACCGTGACCTCGGCCCCGTCCGGTGAGATCACCCGGTCGCCGCCGCCGTCGTTGCGGGCCGGATCGACGGCGATGCCGAGCCGGTCCAGCCCGGCCAGCGCGGCGGCGCGTACCGGCGCGGCGCGTTCGCCGACCCCGGCGGTGAACGTCACCGCGTCGACCCGGCCGAGCAGCGCGTAGTACGCCCCGACGTAGCCGGTGATCCGCCGGCAGTAGACCTCGAAGGCGAGCGTGGCGGCCGGGTCCCCGCCCGCCCGGCGCTCCAGCACCTCGCGCATGTCGTTGACGCCGGTCAGGCCGAGCAGCCCGCTGCGGTGGTTGAGCAGGTCGTCGATGTCGTCGACGGAGAGCCCGCCCTCGCGGCGCAGGTGGAAGATGACGGTCGGGTCGAGGTCGCCGCTGCGGGTGCCCATCACCAGGCCCTGCAGCGGCGACATGCCCATCGAGGTGGCCACGCTGCGACCGCCGGCGACCGCGCACGCGCTGGCGCCGTTGCCCAGGTGCAGGGTGATCGTGTTCAACTCCGCGTACGGCCGCTCCAGCAGCTCCGCCGTGCGACGGGAGACGTACGCGTGCGAGGTGCCGTGAAAGCCGTACCGCCGGACGCCGTACCGCTCGGCGATGTCCCGGTCGATCGCGTACGTGGCGGCGGCCTCGGGCAGGGTGTGGTGGAACGCGGTGTCGAAGACCGCGACCTGCGGGACACCGGGCAGCGATTCGCGAGCCACCTCGATGCCGGCCAGGTTCGCCGGGTTGTGCAGCGGCGCGAGGGGGACCAGGTCCCGGATGGCGGCGAGGACCGCGTCGTCGATCAGGACCGGTTCGGCGAACCGCCGACCGCCGTGCACCACCCGGTGCCCGACCGCCGTCAACCCGTCCAGGTTCAGCCCGGAGAGGACGTCCCGGACCGCCGTCTCGTGGTCGGCCGGGCCACCGCCCGGCTCGCCGACCCGCTCGATCTTGCCCTTGTCGCGCACGGTCTGGTCGCCGTAGAGCCGGTACTTCACCGACGACGACCCGCAGTTGAGCACCAGCACCCGGTCGTTCACGCCTCGTCCTCCCTGATCGCCGCCGCCTGGATGGCGGTGATCGCCACCGTGTTGACGATGTCCGGCACCGTGGCGCCCCGGGACAGGTCGTTGACCGGCCGGCGCAGGCCCTGCATCACCGGACCGACCGCGACCGCTCCCGCCGAGCGCTGCACCGCCTTGTAGGTGTTGTTGCCGGTGTTCAGGTCCGGGAAGATGAACACGGTCGCCCGGCCGGCCACCTCGCTGTCGGGCAGCTTCGTCGCCGCTACCTGCGGGTCGATCGCCGCGTCGTACTGGATCGGGCCCTCGACCAGCAGCTCCGGGCGGCGCCGACGGACCAGCTGGGTGGCCGCCGCGACCTTCTCCACGTCGGCGCCCGTGCCGGAGTCCCCGGTGGAGTACGACAGCATCGCCACCCGCGGCTGGATGCCGAACCGGGCCGCCGTGTCGGCCGACGAGACGGCGATGTCGGCCAGCTGGGCGGCGTCCGGGTCGCGGTTGACCGCGCAGTCGCCGTAGACCAGCACCCGGTCGGCCAGCAGCATGAAGAAGACGCTGGATGCCACCGAGACGCCCGGCACGGTACGGATGATCTCGAACGCCGGACGGATGGTGGCGGCGGTGGTGTGGGTGGAACCGGAGACCATGCCGTCGACGTGGCCGGTCTGCACCATCATCGTGCCGAAGTAGTTGGGCTGGGCCACGATGTCGTAGGCCAGCTCGACGCTGACCCCCCGGTGCGCGCGCAGCTTCGCGTACGCCGCCGCGAACTCGTCCCGCCACGGGCTGGTGGCCGGGTCGACCACCGCGGCATCCCCGAGGTCGATGCCCAGCTCCCGGGTACGCCGGGCGATCTCGTCGGGGCGGCCGAGCAGGGTGAGGTCGGCGACCCGCCGGCGCAGCACGATCTCCGCCGCCCGCAGGATCCGCTCCTCGGCCCCCTCCGGCAGCACCAGCCGGCGCCGGGCGGCCCGGGCCCGGTCGATCAGGTCGTACTCGAACATCAGCGGGGTGACCCGCTCGGACCGGGTGACCCGCAGCCGGCGGGCCAGGTCGGCGGTGTCGACGCAGGCCTCGAAGGCGCCGAGCGCGGCCTCCACCTTGCGCGGGTTCGCCGCGCTGGGCCGTCCCTCGATCCGGCTGGACGCGGCCACCGTGTCGTAGCTGTCGCTGGTCACCGAGAGCACCGCGAGGCCGGTGTTCAGCCTCTCCACCAGCCGCATCGCCCGCGGGTCCGGCTGCTCGCCGAGGGTGAGCACCAGCCCGGCAACCGACACCTGCCCGGCCACGTGCGCGGCGCTCGCCGCCACCAGGCAGATCGGCCCGATCGCCCGGGGTGATCACCAGGGCGCCCTCGGTCAGGTGGGCGAGCAGGGTGGGCACATGCGCGGCGCCGACCACGTAGTCGAGCACGTCGCGGCCGAGCGCGGTGTCGTCCCCGGCCAGCAGGGTGGCGCCGAGTGCCGCCGCCACCTCGGCCACCGTCGGCGCCGACACCGTCGGCACCTCCGGGATGGCGTACGCGGGGACCGGCAGCTCGGGCAGCGTCATCGGCCCGGAGACCCGGTTGGCGATCACCGCCAGCACCGTCGCGCCCAGGTCCTCCAGATCGTGGTACGCCCCGCGCGCCGCCGCGGCGATCGTCTCCGGCTCCTGGCCGAAGCCGTCCACCACCGGCACCACCACGCTGCCGAACTCGGTCGCCAGCCGGGCGTTGAAGGCGAGTTCGCGGGGGCCGGCGCCGTCGCCGGAGTCGGCGAAGTCGTTGCCCACCACGACCACCGCCGAGCAGCGCCGCTCCACGTCGCGGTAGCGCTCGACGATCCGGGAGATCAGCTCCTCCCGCCTGCCGTCGGCGACCAGCGCGGTCGCCTCGGCATACGTGACGCCG
Source organism: Micromonospora sp. ATA32 (assembly GCA_016802835.1). GTDB lineage: Bacteria > Actinomycetota > Actinomycetes > Mycobacteriales > Micromonosporaceae > Micromonospora. Next base: position 3,477 of record JAEVHO010000267.1, read on the forward strand.
GACAGGTCCGCGAGCGGCAGGTCGACCCGGTAGCGGTCGCTGAGCAGGCCGAGGATCGGGTCGGGCCCGGTGCCGGAGGTCAGCGGCCGGAAGGCGCCGATCCGCTCGACCTGTCGGGAGAGCAGTTCGGCGAGGCCGAGCGCGACCGTGGACTTCCCCCCGCCGGACCCCACGCTGGTGAGGTAGACGCTGCGGGCCACGATCTCACGCTACAAGCTCGTGTGGACTGCCGCCCGGGTCCTCGTACCGCAGCCGAGGCCCTATTCGTCGTCTTCGTCGTCGAGGCGGGCGAGCCAGGTGGCGAAGCGCTCGATCGGCGTCTCGAACTCGGGGTTCAGGTCGACGAAGTCGCGCAGCCGCTCGCCGAGCCACTCCAGGGTGACCGACTCGTCCCCCCGCCGCTCCACCAGCTCCTCGATGCCACGATCCGTGAAGTACATCCGTCTCTCGTTCGTTCGTCTCATCCCGTCGATCCAGGGCATATCGCGCTGGTCCGAGATCAACCAGCCACGATATGCCCCGAGTCGACGGCGGCGGGGCCGCGCGGGTGCGCGTGCGGCAACGGGCGGGGTCAGGGGCGGGGAAGGGCCGCCTCGATGAGGGCCTTCTGCTCGACCTCGTGCATCTTGGCCGAGCCGACCGCGGGTGCGGCCGCCGCCGGGCGCGAGATGCGCCGCAGCCGGACGCCCTCCAGGTGCTCCAGCAGGTTGAGCGCGACGAACGACCAGGCACCCTGGTTGGCCGGCTCCTCCTGCACCCAGGCGTAGTCCTCGGCGTTCGGGTACTCCGCCAGGGCGGCCCGGATCTCCTCCACCGGCAGCGGATAGAGCTGCTCCATCCGGACGATCGCGGTGTCGGTGACGCCGCGCTCGTTACGGGCCTGGAGCAGGTCGTAGTAGACCTTGCCCGAGCAGAGCAGCACCCGCTTCACCGACTTCGGCGCCGGGGCGGCCGAGTCGCGCAGCACCGGCTGGAAGGTGCCGGTGGTGAAGTCCTCGACGCTGGAGACGCAGAGCTTGTGTCGCAGCAGCGACTTCGGCGTGAAGACCACCAGCGGCTTGCGCTTCGACGACAGGGCCTGCCGGCGCAGCAGGTGGAAGTAGCTCGCCGGGGTGGTCGGGATGGCCACCCGCATGTTGTCCTCGGCGCACATCTGCAGGAACCGCTCAGGGCGGCCGGAGGTGTGGTCCGGGCCCTGACCCTCGTGGCCGTGCGGCAGCAGCAGGGTGACCGCGGAGCGCTGGCCCCACTTCACCTCGCCGGAGGAGATGAACTCGTCGATCACCGACTGGGCGCCGTTGACGAAGTCGCCGAACTGGGCCTCCCAGCAGACCAGCGCGTTGATGTTCTCCACCGAGTAGCCGTACTCGAAGCCCATCGCCGCGTACTCGCTGAGCAGCGAGTCGTGCACGAAGAGCCGGGACCGCTCGCCGTCGGCGGTCAGCGTCTTCAGCGGGAGGTAGTCGTCGCCGGTCCGCGCGTCCACGATGGACGCGTGCCGCTGGACGAACGTGCCCCGGCGGGAGTCCTGGCCGGCGAGCCGGACGGTGACCCCGTCGTGCAGAAGCGCGCCGAGGGCGATGATCTCGCCGAAGCCCCAGTCGATGTTGCCCTCGACGGACATCTTGGCCCGCCGGTCGAGCAGCTGCTGGATCCGCTTGTGTGGGGTGAAGCCCTCCGGCAGGTTGACGTGCGCCTCGCCGATCGCCCGCACCACCGAGGCGTCGGTCGCGGTCTCCACCAGCGGCTCCGGCTCCTCCTCGCGGCGCGGCCGGGACAGCTGCCGCGGCGACGAGGCGGCGTCCCGGGTGGCCTTGAAGACCCGCTCCAGCTGCGCCTGGTAGTCCCGCAGCAGCTCCTCGGCGTCCTCCACGGTGATGTCGCCGCGACCGATCAGCTCCTCGGTGTAGAGCTTGCGGACCGAGCGCTTCGAGTCAATGATCTTGTACATCTGGGGGTTGGACATCGACGGGTCGTCGCCCTCGTTGTGCCCGCGCCGCCGGTAGCAGACCATGTCGATCACGACGTCCTTGTTGAACGCCTGCCGGTACTCGAAGGCCAGCCGGGCCACCCGGACGACGGCCTCGGGGTCGTCGCCGTTGACGTGGAAGATCGGCGACTGGATCATCCGGGCCACGTCGGTGCTGTAGAGGCTGGAGCGGCTGTACTCCGGGGCGGTGGTGAAGCCGACCTGGTTGTTGACCACCACGTGCACGGTGCCGCCGGTGCGGTAGCCGCGCAGCTGGGAGAGGTTGAGCGTCTCGGCGACCACGCCCTGGCCGGCGAAGGCGGCGTCACCGTGTACCGCCAGCGGCAGCACGGTGTAGCCCTCCAGCTTGAGGTCGATCCGGTCCTGCTTGGCCCGGACGATGCCCTCCAGCACCGGGTCCACGGCCTCCAGGTGCGACGGGTTCGCCACCACCGAGACCTTGACCGCGTGCTCGCCGTCCGGGCAGGTGAACTTGCCGTTCTGGCCCAGGTGGTACTTCACGTCGCCCGAGCCCTGGGTGGAGCGCGGGTCCAGGTGGCCCTCGAACTCGGAGAAGATCTTTTCGTACGGCTTGCCGACGATGTTGGCCAGCACGTTGAGTCGGCCGCGGTGGGCCATGCCGATGACGACCTCGTCCAGCCCGCCCTCGGCGGAGCACTCCAGCACCTCGCCGAGCAGCGGGATCAGCGACTCGCCGCCCTCCAGCGAGAAGCGCTTCTGACCGACGTACTTGGTCTGCAGGAAGGTCTCGAACGCCTCGGCGGCGTTGAGCCGGTTGAGCACGTGCTTCTGCTCGTCCCGGGAGGGCTTCTCGTACTTGCGCTCGATCCGCTCCTGGATCCAGCGCCGCTCCTCCGGGTCCTGGATGTGCATGTACTCGATGCCGACCCGGCGGCAGTACGAGTCACGCAGCACGCCGAGGATCTCGCGCAGCTTCATCCGCCGTTTGCCGGCGAAGCCGTTGACCGGGAACTCCCGGTCGAGGTCCCAGAGGGTCAGCCCGTGCTCGAGGACGTCCAGGTCCGGGTGCTTCCGGATGGCGAACTCCAACGGGTCGGTGTCGGCCATCAGGTGGCCGCGCACCCGGTACGCGTGGATCAGCTCGTGCACCCGGGCGGTCTTGTTGATCTGACCCTCGGAGTTGACCGCGACGTCCCGGACCCACCGCACCGGCTCGTACGGGATGCGCAGCGAGGTGAAGATCTGGTCGTAGAAGCCCCGCTCGCCCAGGATCAGCTCGTGCATGACCTTGAGGAACTCGCCCGACTGCGCGCCCTGGATGATTCGGTGGTCGTACGTGCTGGTCAGCGTGATGACCTTGCTGACCGCCAGCTCGGCCAGGGTCGCCTCGGACATGCCCTGGTACGGAGCCGGGTATTCCATCGCGCCGACGCCGATGATGGCGCTCTGCCCCTGCATCAGCCGCGGCATCGAGTGCACGGTGCCGATGCCGCCCGGGTTGGTCAGCGAGATGGTGGTGCCGGCGTAGTCGTCCATGGTCAGCTCGTTGCGGCGGGCGCGCCGGACCACGTCCTCGTACGCCTGCCAGAACTGCCGGAAATCCATCTGCTCGCAGCCCTTGATCGACGGCACGACCAGGTTGCGGCTGCCGTCGGGCTTGGTCAGGTCGATCGCGATGCCCAGGTTGACGTGCGCGGGGCGGACCACCGCCGGCTTGCCGTCGACCTCGGTGAAGGAGTTGTTCATCTCCGGGTGCTCGGCCAGCGCCCGGACCATCGCGTACCCGATCAGGTGGGTGAAGCTGACCTTGCCCCCGCGGCCGCGGGCCAGGTGGTTGTTGATCACGATGCGGTTGTCGACCAGCAGCTTCGCCGGCACCGCGCGCACGCTGGTCGCGGTCGGGACGCTCAGCGACGCGTCCATGTTCTGGACGATCTTGGCGGCGACACCGCGCAGCGGGCTGGTGGTGGCCCCGTTCGGCGAGGGCTGGGTGGCGGCGGGCTTCGCCGCCGGCTTGGCGGCCGGCTTCGCGGGAGCCTTTGCGGCGGCCGGCTTCTCGGCCGGCGCGG
>JAEVHO010000268.1 GCA_016802835.1 Micromonospora sp. ATA32
GCCTTCGCCTGCCAGTGCTCCTCGAGCAGGCGTTTGACCGCCTCGTCGGCGCTCACCCCGCCGAAGTCCTCCGTGGCGACCCGGAGCACCTGCTCCCGGGTCTCCAGACTGACCCGCATCATCGTCGTCATACGGGAAAGTATACGTGAGCGTAAACATGACCCCTGCCCTGGCGCGCCGTGCAACCGGCGGCGCATGAAAGACTGAGGTACGTGACGACGATCCCGAACGTGCTCGCCAACCGGTACGCCTCGCCCGAGCTGGTCGCCCTCTGGTCGCCGGAGGAGAAGGTCCGGATGGAACGGCGGCTCTGGCTCGCCGTGCTCCGCGCGCAGCGGGATCTCGGCGTGGCCGTGCCGGACGGCGTGGTCGAGGCGTACGAGCGGGTGCTCGACGACGTCGACCTCGCCTCGATCGCCGAGCGCGAGCGGGTCACCCGGCACGACGTCAAGGCCCGGATCGAGGAGTTCAGCGCGCTCGCCGGGCACGAGCACGTGCACAAGGGGATGACCTCCCGGGATCTCACCGAGAACGTCGAGCAGCTCCAGATCCGGGCGTCGCTGGAGCTGATCCGGGACCGGGTGGTCGCCGCGCTGGCTCGGCTGGCCCGGCTCGCCCACGAGCACTCCGGCCTGGTGATGACCGGCCGGTCGCACAACGTCGCCGCGCAGGCCACCACGCTGGGCAAGCGCTTCGCGTCGGCGGCGGAGGAGCTGCTGATCGCGTACGAGCGGCTGGAGGACCTGATCGCCCGCTACCCGCTGCGGGGCATCAAGGGCCCGGTCGGCACGGCCGCGGACCAGCTCGACCTCTTCGACGGTGATCCCGACAAGGTGGCCGAGCTGGAGCGCCGGGTGGCCGAGCACCTCGGCTTCGCCCGGGTGCTGGACAGCGTCGGGCAGGTCTACCCGCGCTCGCTCGACTTCGACGTGCTCTCCGCGCTGGCGCAGACCGCGGCGGCGCCGTCGTCGCTGGCCACCACGATCCGGCTGATGGTCGGTCAGGAGCTGGTAACCGAGGGGTTCAAGCCGGGGCAGGTCGGCTCCAGCGCGATGCCGCACAAGATGAACACCCGGTCCAGCGAGCGGGTCAACGGCTTCGCGGTGATCATCCGGGGTTACCTGTCGATGGTCGGCGAGCTGGCCGGCGACCAGTGGAACGAGGGGGACGTCTCCTGCTCGGTGGTCCGCCGGGTGGCCCTGCCGGACGCGTTCTTCGCCGCCGACGGGCTGTTCCAGACCTTCCTCACGGTGCTCGACGAGTTCGGGGCGTACCCGGCGGTGATCAACCGGGAGCTGGAACGCTTCCTGCCGTTCCTGGCCACCACCAAGATCCTGGTCGCGGCGATCCGGCGCGGCGTCGGCCGGGAGGTCGCGCACGAGGTGATCAAGGAGCACGCCGTCGCGGTGGCCCTCGCGATGCGGGAGAAGGGCGCCCCCGACAACGACCTCTTCGACCGCCTGGCGAACGACGGCCGCCTCAACCTGACCCGGGCCGAGATCGACGAGTTGGTCGCGGACCGCCGCGCCTTCGTCGGCGCCGCCCCCGCCCAGGTCGACGCGATCACCCGGCGCATCGGCGACATCGCCACCGCCCACCCGCAGGCCGCCGCCTACTCCCCCACCCCCCCATCCTCTGACCGCGCCCCCCGCGCCGTGGTGGGCGCGGGGTGGGGTGGGTCTAGGAGTTGCGGGTGGGAGTGTCGGCGGCGCTGGTGAGGTTCGGAGCGCTCGCCGGTTCGGCGATACCGCCCGGGGCCTCGGCGACCTCGGACTGGTGAGCGGACTCCGCGGCGATCACCGGCTGGTCGTGCGGCATGACGTCCGGCATCTTGGGTACGACGACCACCGCCGTGCCGTACGCGCAGATCTCCATCCACATCTCGCCGCAGTCCCGGCTGTCGAACCGCATGCCGATCACCGCGTTGGCGCCGAGCCGGAGGGCCTCCTCGCCGAGGCGGGCCACGGAGTCGGTCCGCCACCGGGTCAGGTTGTCCGGTGCCATCGGGTCGTAGGCGCCTCCGCGCAGGTTCTTGACTCCCTCGCGGTAGGGGTTCCGCGTCCTCGCCATCGATGACACCACTTCGCCGAGGATCTGGCGGATCTCGTAGCCGGGCAATTGATCCGTCGTCACGACCAGCACAGTTCTGATGCTGTCAGCAGGCCGGCGGGGTGTTCGCGAGGGTTGTTCACCTGATCGGATGCTGCAAAACGGCGCGGCGCGGACGGCCCGCGCTCCCTCGACCATCCGCAGCGGGACGGCGCCAACCGTCGGAGACCGGCCAGTTTGGCCCACGGGCCCCGGCGGGTCCATCCAGGGTCGACCCGGCCGAGGTCGGCGGGCGACGGCGAAAAGCACCGACCCCCGTGCTCCGGTGCCCCGCCATTATGTTGATCACTGCCTGAACTGCATCCGGCCGGTGCGTCCGGGGCGGTATCTGCCAGGTAGGCTGGCTCCGCTCGCCCGTTGTGGGTCGGCACCCAACTGCGTACACAGTCAGGAGTGCCCCGTGCCTCGCGTCGTCGTCGACGTCATGCTCAAGCCCGAGATCCTGGATCCTCAGGGCCAGGCCGTCGCAAACGCGCTGCCCCGACTCGGCGTCAGCGACGTCGCCTCGGTCCGGATCGGCAGGCGGATCGAGATCGAGTTCACCGGTGAACCGGACCTGGACCGGGCCCGGGAGATCGCCGACAAGCTGCTCGCCAACCCGGTCATCGAGGACTTCACCGTCCGGGTGGTCGAAGCCGACGAGACCGTGGACGCGCACCCGTGACCGCCCGGGTCGGAGTGGTGACGTTCCCCGGCTCGCTGGACGACGGGGACGCGGCGCGCGCCGTCCGGATCGCCGGCGCCGAGCCGGTCCGGCTCTGGCACGGTGACCCGGAGCTGTACGGGGTGGAGGCGGTCGTCCTCCCGGGTGGCTTCTCCTACGGCGACTACCTGCGCTGCGGCGCCATCGCCCGGTTCGCCCCGGTGATGGAGACGATCGTGGACGCGGCCGGCGGTGGCCTGCCGGTGCTCGGCATCTGCAACGGCTTCCAGATCCTCTGCGAGGCCCACCTGCTGCCCGGCGCGCTCACCCGCAACCAGCACCTGCACTTCCGCAACCGCGACCAGATGTTGCGCATCGAGTCGGCCGGCACCGCCTGGACCAACGCCTTCCAGGCCGGCCAGCAGGTGCTGATCCCGGTGAAGAACGGCGAGGGCTGTTACGTCGCCGACCGGGCGACCCTGGACGAGCTGGAGGGCGAGGGTCGGGTCGTCGCCCGCTACGTCGGCGGCAACCCCAACGGGTCGATGCGCGACATTGCCGCGATCACCAACCCCGCCGGCAACGTGGTCGGCATCATGCCGCATCCCGAGCACGCGGTGGAGGCGCTCACCGGCCCCTCCCTGGACGGCCTCGGCTTCTTCACCTCGGTGCTCAAGCACCTGGTGGGGACGCCGGCGTGACCGTACGCGGCGGGATCATCGGTCCGCTCGACCGCCCATGGGGCGGCCGAGAGCGCAGCGAGGAGAGGTCATGACCACCCATCCGGACCCGGCGGTACGCGAGACTCCGGGCGCCCTCCCGGGCGTGCCGGCGGAGCCGCGTGCGGCCACCGTGGTGCCACAGGCCGGCCCGGTCGACGGCGGCCGGCACGCCGAGCCGGCCCCGGCCGACGAGTGGGCCCACGGCGTGGACACCGTGCCGCGCGCCGGCGGCACCCCCGAGGAGCTTCAGCCGTACGCCGAGCTCGGTCTCCGCGACGACGAGTACGACCGGATCCGGCACATTCTCGGCCGCCGCCCCACGCAGGCCGAGCTGGCGATGTACTCGATCATGTGGAGCGAGCACTGCTCCTACAAGTCGAGCAAGGTGCACCTGCGCCAGTTCGGCGAGAAGGCCCCGCCGAGCGACCGGCTGCTCGCCGGCATCGGTGAGAACGCCGGTGTCGTGCAGGTCTCCGACGAGCTGGCGGTGACCTTCAAGGTCGAGTCGCACAACCACCCGAGCTTCGTCGAGCCGTACCAGGGCGCGGCGACCGGCGTCGGCGGCATCGTCCGGGACATCCTGGCGATGGGCGCCCGCCCGGTCGCGGTGATGGACCCGCTGCGCTTCGGCGCCGCCGACCACCCCGACACCGCCCGGGTGCTGACCGGCGTGGTCGCCGGCGTGGCGGGCTACGGCAACTGCCTCGGCCTGCCCAACATCGGCGGCGAGCTCGTCTTCGACCCCTGCTACCAGGGCAACCCGCTGCTCAACGCGCTCTGCCTCGGCGTGCTGCCGGTCGACCGGCTGCAGAACAAGGCCGCCGCCGGCCCGGGCAACGTCGTCGTGCTGATGGGCGCCAAGACCGGCCGGGACGGCATCGGCGGCGTCTCCGTGCTGGCCAGCGCGACCTTCGACGACAGCAGCGAGCAGCGCCGCCCGTCGGTGCAGGTCGGTGACCCGTTCACCGAGAAGCTGCTGATCGAGGCGTGCCTCGAGCTGTACGACGGCCAGCTGGTCGTCGGCATCCAGGACCTCGGCGGCGCGGGGCTGACCTGCGCGCTCACCGAGACCGCCGCCGCGGCCGGCACCGGCATGCGGGTCTCGCTGGAGCGGGTGCCGCTGCGCGAGCCCTCGATGGATCCGCACGAGATCCTGGCCAGCGAGTCCCAGGAGCGGATGCTGCTGGTGGTCGCCCCGGACAAGCTGGACGCGGTGCTCAAGACCGCCGAGAAGTGGGGCGTGCTGGCCACCGCGATCGGCGAGGTCACCGCGCCGGCGCCGGACGGCCAGCCGGGCCGGCTGGTGATCACCTGGCGCGACCACGTGGTGGTCGACGTGCCGCCGGGTTCGCTGGTCGACGACGGCCCGGTCTACGCCCGCCCGATGCGCGAGCCGGCCGACCTGATCCTGCTCCAGGCCGACCGGGCCGAGACGCTGCCCCGGCCGGTCGACCCGGAGGCGCTGCGGGCGACCGTGCTGCGCATGATCTCCTCGCCGAACCTGTGCGACAAGACCTGGGTCACCGAGCAGTACGACCGGTACGTGCTGGGCAACACCGTGCTCGCCCAGCCGGAGGACTCCGGCGTGATCCGGATCGACGAGCGGACCGGCCTTGGCGTGGCCCTCTCTGTGGACGGCAACGGCCGGTACGCCCGGCTCGACCCGTACCACGGCACCAAGCTCGCGCTGGCTGAGGCGTACCGGAACGTGGCGGTCACCGGCGCCAAGCCGATCGCCGTCACCAACTGCCTCAACTTCGGCTCGCCCGAGGACCCCGGCGTGATGTGGCAGTTCGCCGAGGCCGTCCGCGGCCTGGCCGACGGCTGCGCCGAGCTGGGCATCCCGGTGACCGGCGGCAACGTCAGCTTCTACAACCAGACCGGCGCGGCGGCGATCCACCCGACGCCGGTCGTCGGCGTGCTCGGGGTGCTCGACAACGTCGAGGACCGGGTGCCGATGGGCTTCGTGCCGCGTTCCGGCGGCGACCACGACCAGCTCTTCCTGCTCGGCGAGACGCACACGGAGCTCTCCGGCTCGGAGTGGGCCTGGGTGACCCATGAGCACCTCGGCGGCGTACCGCCGCAGGTCGACCTGGCCCGCGAGCGGGTGCTGGCCGACCTGATAGCGGAGGCGGCCCGGGTCGGTCACCTCACCTCCGCGCACGACCTCTCCGACGGTGGCCTCGCCCAGAGCCTGGTCGAGTCCTGCCTGCGGCGCGGCGTCGCCGCGCGGATCGCGGTGCCGGAGCGGTTCGCCGGCGGGTCGATGCCGTTCGTCTTCCTGTTCAGTGAGTCCGCCGGACGCGTCCTGGTCTCGGTGCCACGCGGCCACGAGAAGGCGTTCACCGCCCTCTGTGCCGAGCGCGGGGTGTCGTGGGACCTGATCGGGGTCACCGACCCGGCCGGGGATGCTCTGGAGGTGCACGGACAGTTCCAGATCGGCCTGGACGAGCTGCGCACCGCCTGGTCGTCTACCCTGCCGCAGCTCTTCGGCGGCCCGGAGGCCACCCAGGCCGTCCAGGCACCGGCAGCCGTGACGACCCCGTCGGCCGCAGCGGTGAAGGAGCCGGTGGTCCCGGCCACCGAGGCGGCCGCGGTCACGCCCACCGACGCCGAGCCGATCGTGGCGGCCGGGCCGGCCCCGACCGCCGAGGTGGAGCAGGCCCCGCCTGCCGAGCCGGCCGGCCCGGACGCCGGTGACACCGAGCGGCCCGCCGCGCCCGACAAGCGCTGAGGCGTGGCCGCGGCCGTTTATGCCCAGCCCGGCTCGGGCGCGCGGTTCGACTGGGGGCTGACGGGCGCGCCGAGCTCGGCCGGGTCTGCGCGGTCCTGGTGTGGTGGACGTCCTCTCGTTCACCACCGCCGTGGAGGTGGCGGTCGGCCGCGGTATGCGGGTGCACCCGTTCCCCTGGGGCGAGCAGGCGGCCGACTACGCGTTGCGGGTCGGTGCGGTGGCGGCGGTCGCCGTCGGTCGACGACCCCGGACCACCCGTGGTCGCTCTCCCCGGCGGCGCTGAGCGGCGCACCGGTCGTCGCCGACCTGGTGCTGCCCTCCCCCAACGGCTCGGCGATCAGCGCCGCGGCCAGCGCCACCGGCCTGCCGGTGGCCGCCGGGTGCCTGCGTAACGCCCGCGCCGTCGGGCGGTGGCTGCTCCGCCAGGGGTACGGCTCGACCGACGCCCCGATCGGCGTGGTCGCCGCCGGCGAGCGCTGGCCGGACGGGTCACTGCGTCCCTCGGTCGAGGACCAGCTCGGCGCGGCCAGCGTGCTCGACGCCATCTCCGGCGTACCGGGCGGGCTGTCCGTCGAAGCGGCCATGGCGCTCGCCGCGTTGGCCAGCATCCCGGACGTACCGGCCGCGGTCCGTGGTTGCGTCTCCGGCCGGGAACTCATCGAGGGCGGCTTCGCCGAGGACGTGGAGATCGCGGTCCAGGTCGGCGTCTCGAACGTGGTCCCGGTGCTGCGTCAGGGCGTCTTCTCCGCCGCCTGATCGCACCGCCCAGGCAGCTCCGGCAGGCCCGGCAGCCCTGGCCCGAAGCCCTGGCGGGCAGCCCTGGGCGGCCGGACGCTCCTCGGATCGCCCCCGCCGAGCCTGCCCGGGCGGAAACGACGGAAGTGGCCGCCCCGCTTCCGGGTGGCCACTTCCTGTCGATCGTTCGGGCGTACGCCCGGGTCAGTCGTCCAGCCAGTCGAGCCGGCGACCGCCCGCGGTCCCGGCCCGTCCGGCCGGGCCCGACCGGGCTTCGCGCCCTGATCGGGCGTAGTGTCCCGCCCGCCCTGGTCATAGGCCCGTTTGTTGGGGGTAGCCGCCGCCACGCTGCTGCGGTGGCTCCGCCGAGGACGTGGAGATCGCGGTACAGGTCGGCGTCTCGAACGTGGTCCCGGTGCTGCGTCAGGGCGTCTTCTCCGCCGCCTGATCGCACCGCCCAGGCAGCTCCGGCAGGCCCGGCAGCCCT
>JAEVHO010000269.1 GCA_016802835.1 Micromonospora sp. ATA32
TCGCCGCCGGCAAAGCCAGCAGTGCGGCCACCACAAGGTAGCCGAGCGCCTGCCCGACCGAAAGGGCCGCGTTGAGCGGGATCCACCAGGCCGGGTACGCGTCCCCGAGGACCGCGAGCAGCTCGGCGGTCGGCTGCTCGCCGGCGCCCAGCCGCAGCGGGGCGACCCGCTGGCCGACCAGTACCGCCAGCCCGCAGCAGCCGCAGAGCAGGCCGAGCCCGCAGACCACCCCAGGTCGCCACCCGTACGCCGGGACGCCCGGCGAACAGGCCGACGGCGAGGCGACGAGCAGCAGCCCGACCAGCACGGTCAGCACCGCCGAGAGCACGGTGGAGAGGCGTAGCAGGGTGACCAGCCCGTCGATCTCCCCGGCGCCGACGCCCGTGCCGCCGGCGGCCGACCGGAACCGCTCGACCGTGCCGTCCAGGGCGAGCAGGCCGGCGGTGGCGTAGGCCAACGCGCCGACCGCCATCAGCGCCAGCACCGCCGCCGCCAGGCCGACCACGGCGGGACGGCGCACCGGCGCCTGAACGGGGTACGACACGACTGATCCCTCCGGTAGGCGTCGGGTTGCAACCTACTCGGAGGGATCGTCGGCGTCGCTCTTATCCGATGCTCAACTCCCCGACGGCGGGTTCGGGTCGGCCGGTCGGACGGCGGCTTAGCCTCGCCCGGCCCGTCCTGGCCACCAGTGGCCGGCGGCTGTCCTGGCTCGGACTGGCCGGCCGGCGGCCCGGCGGGGGGCGTGGACGGCGGCTGCCACTGCTCGGAAGCCGGCGGCTGTCCGGGCTGTCCCGGGGCCGACGGGTAGCCGGGCTGACCGGGCTGCGGGTAGCCGGGCTGGCCCGCCGGCGGGTAGCCCGACGTCTGCGGGTAGCCGGGGTAGGCGCCGCCCGGGACAGGCGGTTCCCAGGCCTGCTGCGGCTTGCGGAAGAACTCGTTGGACTTCGGCAGCGCCAGCAGCACCAGGGCGGCCAGCAGGGAGAGCAGGCCGATCACCCCGAGCAGCGTGGTGACCGGGCCGATCCACGACGGCAGCGCCTCGTCCAGCCGACGCTGGATCTCGTCCGCGCTCGGCACGTCTCCGCTGGTCGAGCCGCCGTTGGTGGCGAACCCACCCGCGGCGCTGGTGATCAGGCTGCCGCCGGTGCAGCAGATCAGGATGCCGCCGATCACCCAGGTGGTGATCCGGGCACCGTTCTTGCCCCGGTTGTTCAGCATGGCCAGTACGACCAGGCCGATCGCCAGCAGCAGCACCAGGATGGCCGAGCCGATACCGGCGGCGAAGGCGAGGTCGGCCACCGTCTCCGCGCCGTTGGCCGAGGTGCCCGCGTAGGCATCCCGGAGGACGTCCCGGGTCTTGCCGATGGTGGCCAGGGTGATGATCAGGTTGATCACCTGGATGACGGCGAACAGAATCAACAGATAGCTGGAAATCGTCACGATGCCCGGACGTACCCGGGCGGGCGTGCTGTGGGAGTCGACCACGATGCTCCTTCCCTAGATCGCGCCCACACCGTATCGACATCCGACCAACGGGACACGACACGCCGATGGGACCCGCCGCCGGCCGGCGGCGCGACACCCGGCCGGCGGCTGCCGGGAACACCGGCGCGCGACCGGCGGGCCAGGGCGGGATCAGCGGTAGGACGTCGGGAGCTGCCGGCACAGCCGGCGGTGCTCGGCGGTCACCACGCCGAGCAGCAGCAGGTCCAGGCCGACGGCGGTGACCGCACCGAACTGGTTGACGGTGAAGTTGAAGATCTGCCCGAACAGCAGGTCGACCAGGAGTGCCAGCTTGAACAGCCGGAAGGAGTCGACCCGGTCCCGGCGCAGCAGCAGCGCCGCCCGTACGCTCAGCACGGCGGTGATTAGCGCGGCGACGGAGACCCCGAGCACCGCTCCCCACTCCCGTTGCTGGTCGAGCTCGCCGGTGACTCCGGCGAGCGCCACCCCGACCACCGTGACCACCGGTTCCACCACCAGATAGACCACCACCAGGGAGACCAGCCACCGGTGGGCGGCCAGCCGAACCACGAGCGCGCGGGTCCGGGCCAGCCAGGGCTGCCAGAACCGGGGCGGCGGCGGCTCCCGCCGGGGCACCGCGTCGAGGAGTTGGGCGACCGCTGCCTCGATCTCCGGCCCGGCGCCCCGGACCAGCCGCAGCGCGGCCACCCGGCGCCGGGTGGTGAGGCCGTGGGTCAACCCGCCGAGCACCGTGTTCAGCGCGTTCGCCGTCCGCTCGGCGGTGGTCAGCCGGGTACGGCCGCGGACCGCCTGCATGATCACGACCAGTAGGGCGAAGACGCCGTAGATGATGCCGGCCGCCGGCCGGTAGAAGTAGTCGGTCCGGGCGGTGACGAACTTGCCCACCTCGTCGATGAAGAGGCCGAACCCGGTGCCGCCGAGGATCGCGCCGACGGTGCGCGCCGCGCCACCGAGGAAGACCAGCACGACGCCCAGGCCGGCCGTCATGAGCAGCCCGCCCCAGAGCACGTGGGCGACGTGTAGGCCACTACCGCCGAGCTGCGGGTAGCCGGCGGCCTGGAGGAACGCCCGGGTGACCAGCACCGTGGCCACCCCGGAGAGCACGAACGCCTGCAGGTACGCCGGCGCCTCGACCACCTGCGGCGGCAGCCGACGGCGGAGGGCGCCCGGGGGCTTTGCCGGCCCGGAGTCCGGGCCGGCTGCCGGGCACGGGCCACGACCCCGGTCCGGCCGCCGGCGGCGACCCGGGATCGGCGCTGGGCGGCGGCGGGACGAACCGGGCGACATGTACTCCGACGCTAGTGGCCGCGCCGCTCCGGCCGGGCGTACTCCAGCACGTTGGCCGTCAGCCCGATCAGTCCGCCTGCTCCGGGCCGGCCTGCGGGTAGATCATCACCTCGGCGCGGTGTAGCTGTTCGCCGCGGGCCACCTGCCAGCCGGCCTCGCCGTACGCCTCGAAGGACAGCCGCGCGCCGCCGGGCGCGAGGTAGTCGTGGTAGCGCATGGTGCCCTGCGGATCGAGGCCGGTGGCCCCGGTGGCGGTGTAGCGGGCCTGCCCGGACTCGTCCCAGACGTACCGGCGGCCGGCGAAGTCGAGGGTCGGTGCGCCGGGCGTCACCGCGGCGCCGGGCTCGGCGGTCCAGAGCACCAGCTCCAGCTCCGGGCCCTCCTCGACGGAGAGCCAGCGCCGGTGGCCGGCCGCGTCGTCGAGCAGGTGCTCCGCCCAGCTCCAGCCACCCTCGACGAGGTGCATCGAGCCGCTGACCGGGTACGACACCCGCCTGATCTGCACGATGTCGCCGGGCCGCAGCCGTCGGGGGTCGCCGCGCAGCACGTCCGTGTCACGGTCGCGGAACGGGTCTTCCACCGTCGACTGCTGTCGCGGCCGGGACCGGACTCGGCGCAGGGCCACCACGGCGACCACCACTCCGGTCACCCCGACCAGGCAGCCCACCGCCGCCACCAGATACGCCACTGACCCGTTCACCCCGATCACCTCCCCCACCGCGTTGGCGGAGACGGTAACAACCATGCACACGTCGGCAAACATTCTCCCGCCGGTGTGACTCGTCAGTCACCATCCCCCCTGATCGGAGTGCTCGGATCGCCCGGCGGCGTGGTCGCCCAGGTGGGCGGCGTGGCCGGATCGGCGGGCGCGGTGGTCGGGTGCGCCGCCGGGTCGGGGCAGATCAGGTAGCCGGGCGGCAGGACGTACGCCGCCGGTGGCGGCCGCGGCCCGGGGACGAACCAGCGGTGGGCGGGCGGCAGCGCCAGCAGCAGCACCGCCGTGGCGGTCAGCGCGAACACGATCAGCACACTCGCCGCGATGGCCAGGAGGAGCATGTCGTGGGAAGGTACGGCCTCCGTCCGCCGGCCGGCAGCCCCGATCGGGCAGCGCCGGCCGGGCCAGTGGATCAACCTCCGGCCAGCCGCTCGGTGGCGTACTCGGCCAGGGTGGCGCGACCCATCACGCAGCCGCTGAACGTGGTGAACTCCCCCTTGGCGTCGCGTAGCGCCGTCCAGGCGACGCGGGACGCCGCCGGGTCGGCCCCTTCGAGCAGGGTGGCCGCGTACGCCCTGCCCGCCGGGGAACCGTGCTTCAGCAGCCAGTCGACCCTGCCGCGCGCCTCGGCCGGATGCTCGGCCAGCGCCCGCTCGACGTGCCGGTACGCCTCGGTGGCCGGCAGCAGCGTCGAGGCGATCCCGACCCCGCCGAAGGCGACCGTGTCGGCGTCCGCCAACTCCTTGACGGCCGCCTCGAGTTCGCTGTCCTTCTTCCCACGCCCCACCATGTCCCCATCCTTTCCCCGGCCGCACCCGCCCCACCCTGTCGATCAAGAAGTTTGCGTCAGCGGAGCGGTACCTGCGACGCAAACTTCCTGATCTCGGTGGATGGGTGGGCGGTCAGCCGGAGGTGACCGTCAGACCATCCTTGGACTCCGCCAGGTCGACCCTGACCGTGTCGCCGTCGCGGATGGTGCCGGAGAGCAGCGCCCTGGCGAGCTGGTCGCCGATGGCGGACTGAACCAACCGGCGCAGCGGGCGGGCACCGTAGATCGGGTCGTACCCGTGCTCGGCGAGCCAGGTGCGGGCCGCCTCGGTGATCTCCAGGCCGAGCCGGCGGTCGGCCAGCCGGCGGCGCATCCGGGTCAGCTGGATGTCGACGATGGAGCGCAGGTGGTCGCCGACCAGCGCGGCGAAGACCACGATGTCGTCGAGCCGGTTGAGGAACTCCGGCTTGAAGTGCGAGCGGACCACGGCGAGCACGGCCTCGCGGCGCTGCTCCTCGGTCAGCGTCAGGTCGCTGATCACCGACGACCCGAGGTTGGAGGTGAGGATCAGGATCGCGTTGCGGAAGTCGACGGTGCGGCCCTGGCCGTCGGTGAGCCGGCCGTCGTCGAGCACCTGCAGGAGCACGTCGAAGACGTCCGGGTGGGCCTTCTCCACCTCGTCCAGCAGGATCACCGAGTACGGCCGGCGGCGTACCGCCTCGGTGAGCTGGCCGCCCTCCTCGTAGCCGATGTAGCCGGGCGGGGCGCCGACCAGGCGGGCGACGGAGTGCTTCTCGCCGTACTCGCTCATGTCGATGCGGACCATCGCCCGCTCGTCGTCGAAGAGGAACTCGGCGAGCGCCTTCGCCAGCTCGGTCTTGCCGACACCGGTCGGGCCGAGGAAGAGGAAGCTGCCGGTCGGGCGGTCCGGGTCGGCGACGCCGGCGCGGGCCCGGCGGACCGCGTCGGAGACGGCGGCGACCGCCTCGGCCTGGCCGACCACCCGGGCGGCGAGTGACTCCTCCATCCGTAGCAGCTTGGCGGTCTCACCCTCCAGCAGCCGGCCGGCGGGGATGCCGGTCCAGGAGGCGACCACGGCGGCGATGTCGTCCGCGCCGACCTCCTCCTTGAGCATCGCGCCGTCGGCCTGGATCAGGGCCAGTTCCTCCTCGGCCCTGGCCAGTTCGGCCTTGAGCGCCGGGATGCGGCCGTAGCGCAACTCGGCGGCCCGCTCCAGCTCGCCGTCGCGTTCGGCCCGCTCGGCCTCGCCGCCGAGCCGCTCCAGCTCCTCCTTGGCGGTGGAGAGCTTGGTGATGTGCCCCTTCTCCAACTGCCAGCGCTCGGAGAGCGCGGTGAGCTGCTCACGCTTGTCGGCCAGCTCCTTGCGCAGCCGCTCCAGCCGCTCGGCGGAGGCGGCGTCCGGCTCCTTGGCCAGCGCCATCTCCTCGATCTCCAGCCGGCGCACCGCGCGCTCGATCTCGTCCACCTCCACCGGGCGGGAGTCGATCTCCATCCGGAGCCGGGACGCGGACTCGTCGACCAGGTCGATCGCCTTGTCCGGCAGGAACCGTTCGGTGATGTACCGGTCGGAGAGGGAGGCGGCGGCGACCAGGGCGGCGTCGGTGATCCGTACGCCGTGGTGCACCTCGTAGCGCTCCTTGAGGCCGCGCAGAATGCCGATGGTGTCCTCGATCGTCGGCTCGCCGACCAGCACCGGCTGGAAGCGACGCTCCAGGGCCGGGTCCTTCTCGATGTGCTCGCGATATTCGTCGAGGGTGGTCGCGCCGACCATCCGCAGCTCGCCGCGGGCCAGCATCGGCTTGAGCATGTTGCCGGCGTCCATCGAGCCCTCGCCCTTGCCGGCGCCGACGACGGTGTGCAGCTCGTCCAGGAAGGTGATGACCTGACCGTTGGAGTTCTTGATCTCCTCCAGCACGGACTTCAACCGCTCCTCGAACTGGCCGCGGTACTGCGCGCCGGCCACCATCGCGCCGAGGTCGAGCGAGACCAGCTTCTTGTCCCGCAGCGACTCGGGCACGTCGCCGGCCACGATCCGCTGGGCCAGGCCCTCGACGATCGCGGTCTTGCCGACGCCGGGCTCGCCGATCAGCACCGGGTTGTTCTTGGTACGCCGGGACAGCACCTGGATCACCCGGCGGATCTCCGAGTCCCGGCCGATCACCGGGTCGATCTTGCCGTCCCGCGCGCTGGCGGTCAGGTCGACGCCGTACTTCGCCAGGGCCTGGTAGGTCTGCTCCGGGTCGGCGGTGGTGACCCGCCGGTCCCCGCCGCGTACGGAGGGAAAGGCGGCGACCAGGTCCTCCTCGGTGGCGCCGGCGGACTTCAGCGCGCTCGACACCGCGCCACCCACCCGGGCGAGGCCGGCGAGCAGGTGCTCGGTGGAGGTGTACTCGTCGCCGAGCGGGCGGGCGATCTGCTCGGCGGCGCCGATGGCGTTGACGAACTCGCGGGCCAACGTGGGCTCGGCGATGCTGGAACCGCGGGCGGCCGGCAGCGCGTCGACCGAGCGCTGGGCGACCCGGCGCAGCTCGGCGGGGTCGGCCCCGACGGCGCGCAGCAGGCCGGCGGCGGTCGAGCCGTCGGTGTCCAGCAGTGACAGCAGCAGGTGCCAGGGCTCCACGGTGGCGTGACCGCGCTGGTTGGCCAGCGCGACGGCACCGGTGATGGTTTCGCGGCTCTTGGTGGTGAGACGTTCCGTGTTCATGGGCTCCCCCGGATCGGCGTGTCCATTAGGAAGGACACAACCAGAGTTGAGCCTATTCCGCTCAACCCTGACGGTGTGAGCTGGGTCACTGGATCAGTCGCCGACCAGGGCCACCCGGATCCACCTACGGTTGCTGACCGGGCCCACGCCGAGGACGACCTCGTCCGGGGCGCGGGCCAGCAGGGTGCCGTCGCCGAGCAGCCCCAGGTGGTGCTCCGGGCCGAGCGGCCAGGTCACCCGCTCGTACCGGCCGTCGACCACCACGCCCACGCCGTCGGGCCCGGTCACCGCCAGCCGTCCGCCGCCGATCGGCGCCACCGAGCGCACCCGGCCCGGGTGACCCGCGGCGCGCACCGACTCCCAGGCACCGCGGTAGCACCAGAGC
>JAEVHO010000270.1 GCA_016802835.1 Micromonospora sp. ATA32
GGACCGGCGGTCCAGAATGTACTCCCACCCGAGTGCGGGATGCCGAACAGGCGCTGTGCCACACCGACGGCGTCAGCACGCCGACCAGCGTGGTCCAGAACGCCGCGGCAGCCTCGGCGGTGACCTCCGGCGGGGCGGCGATGGTCAGCCACCGTGCGCCGATCGCGAACCGCTTGTGCCGCCAGGCGAGCACCTGATCATGGCCGAACACCGCGGCGACGATCGCGGCGGCGGCGATGAAGCCCAGCCACGGCCGGGCGATGATCCAGTGCCCGACGTCGGCGGGCCAGGTGGGGGTGGTCATCATTCGGCCTCCCCGATTCCGGTCACGGCGAGCTTGTGCTCGGCCGCCGATCCGACACTGCGGAACGGGATCCGGCTACGACCAGCAACGAGCAGTCCCTCACCGCGCGGCGCCGACAGCAGCAGCCTCGACTCCCCGGCGGTCAGGCCGAACGCCTCGGACACCGCGTCGATGGACTGCGTGGACTGGCGCATCAGCACCTGCGTGGCAGCGTTGGACACCACCGCCAGGCCGAGGTCGGTCGACAGGACGTCGGAGGCGTCCTGGGTGATGACGCACAGGCCAGCGGATCTCTTGCGCGCGGCCTTGGCCATCCGGAACAGGAACCGGGCGCCTTCGCCGTCGCGCATCAGCAGCCACGCCTCGTCCACGATGACGAGCCGTCGACGCTGGCGGGCGCTGGCGGGCGGAGTGTCGATGCCGGCCCAGATCGAGTCGAGGGCGAGCAGAGTGCCCACGGTGCGCAGCTCGTCGGGCACGTGTCGCAGGCTCCACACCACCAGGTGGCCCTCCGGCCGGGTGGATGTCGGCCCGTCGAACATGCTGGCGAAGTTGCCGATTGT
Organism: Micromonospora sp. ATA32; assembly: GCA_016802835.1. GTDB lineage: Bacteria > Actinomycetota > Actinomycetes > Mycobacteriales > Micromonosporaceae > Micromonospora. Next base: position 868 of record JAEVHO010000270.1, read on the forward strand.
CCACGGTGTGAGCCGGGCGGCCAGGTGCCCGGCGGCGGGGTCGTCGTCCGCGTCGAGGGTTGCGGCCAGGTCGCGCAGCAGCGGCGCGGGTTTGGTCCAGGTGGCCGGGGCGCCGTTGATGCCGGCCCGGTTGTAGGTGGCGGTGAGGGCCCGGTCGAGAGCGGCGCGTTCGGCCGGCGGCGGGGTCGCGCCGAGCATGACCGAGATCAGCGTGTCGCAGGTCAGCCCGCGCCGAGTCAGAGTGTCGGGACGGTTGTCGGCGCAGGTCGAACGGGTTGACCTGACGCCGGGCTGACCGAGCTGCACGACGGTGCCGCCGACGTGCTCCGCCAGCGGCGCGTACTCGTCCTCGGGGTCGATGACCGACACCGTCGTGCCCTGGTACAGGTTGCGCAGCACCTCGAGCTTGACGAAGTAGGACTTCCCGGCGCCGCTGCGCGCCAGGACCACGCTGTTGTGGTTGTCCTGCGCCCACCGGTTCCAGATGACGACGCCGTTGCTGGTGGTGTTGACCCCGTACAGCACGCCTTCTGGCGGGGCGACGGTGCCCGGGGCCGGGGCGGCGAGGTCGGCCGAGGCGAGGGGGAACGCCGCCGCGAGGGCGGTGGTGTCGAGGATGCGGCGCATCCGTAGCGGGTCCACGCCGACCGGCAGGGTTGCCACCCAGCCCTGCTGGTGGCGGAACGTTGCCGGCTGCAAGTCCAGCAGCACACTGGCCGCGGCGGACTTCACGCCCGCAGTGACGGTGCGCAGCTCGTCGAGGGTACGGGCGTGGATGGTGACGTAGATGCCGACGTCGAACAGCTTCGCCGCCCCGCGGGCGACGCGTTCGGCGAGGTCGGCGGCGTCGGCCGCTGCCGCCTCGACCATCGGGTCGCCCAGGCGGCCCTGCTCAGCGTCGAGGCGGCGCGACGCTCCAGGCGGGCGCGCTGGCGCTTGAGCATCGGCGCGGCCAGTTGCGGCGCCACCGGGTCCAGGTGCACCGCGACGTCGACCCGTGCGGGGTAGGACAGCAGCGGGTCGAGCCAGGCCGGGCCGACCTCGGCCGGATAACCGCACACCGCGTAGGTGGCGGCATACCCGTCGCCGACCTGCACGTGCCACGGCGTGACCGACAACGCGGCCGGGGAGGGCATCCCCTCCCCGGCCGCAACATTGATCTTGGGCTTTTTCAACAGGTTCACGATGTGCTCCGTAGGGTGATCGGGGCGCCGGGTACCGCACGCGGGCCAGGCGCAGGCGGGGAGAACGGATCGACCGCGCCGGCCAGCGCGGAGGCGACAGCCGGCCCGTCCAAAGCTGCGGCTTCGACACCGAGCCCGGACAGAGCGCGCACAGCGGCGTCGGCCCCGAGCTCTCCGGTGACGACGGCGAGGACCTGGCGGCGCAGCGGATCGCGCTGGCTGTCGAGGTCGAGCAGGAACTCGGCGTAGTCGTCGGCGGCGGCCTGCAACGCCGGGTGCGCCAGGCGCGGCGCGTGGTCGACAGTTGCCTGCGCGTAGACGGTCAGGTCGTGGCGCTGCGCAGCCACAACGATCTGCGCCGGCCCGGTCAGGCTGTTGAGGAACCGGCCGAACCCCTCCAACAGTGCGCCCTGCTCACCGCCGGTGCGCAGGTGGATGTTCGTCGTGCCGCAGGCGATCAGGACCTTGCCGTTGCCCTCACTGGTCAGGACTCCGGTCGGGCTGACCGCCGTGACCGGAGAGCGCAGCGGCGCCGGGACATTCGGCTTGCCGGCCACGGCTGCGACCGAGCTGACCCGAGCCCTACCCGGAGCGAGCGTGCGCGGCCTGCGGCTGAGCGCGAACCCGTATCGCAGCCACACGTCCAGCGGCAGGCCGTCACGCCGGCCGAGTGCTACCACGACCGCCACGGCGAACACGATTGCCCCGGCGACGATCCAGGCCACCGACGGCAGTAGATGCCCGAACGTGCGGTAGACACCGAACCCGACGAGGCCGGCACCGCCGACGATTCCCAGCTGCCGGAACGTCAGCCCGAACGCGATGCGGTCGGGCTCGTTGACGTTGGCCGGGACGACGGCGCGCGGAACGCGGTCCTCGATCGTCATCGCCCACCTCGTAAGGCGGTACGTCCAAGCCCGCCGAGCGGTAGACGGCGGGTGATGCCCTGGATGACCACTGCCCGCAGCAGGATCCCGCCGATGTTCGGCGACCCTTTGCCCGTCGCGTAGCGGCGCATCATCCCGGGGATCTTGACCGTCATCCACAGAACCACTGCGACCAGCAGCAGGTTCAACACGTCTGAGCCCGGCAGGCCGATCAGGACCGGAATGCTCGCGTCCGGGTCGGTGAGTAGTTGGATGCCGGTGGAGAACGCAATGGCCTGCAGCACGGCCGTGCCTAGGCAGCCCAGCAGGCTGCGCCACCACAGTTCGGCGGTGGGTTGTGTCCAGGGCAGGCAATAGCAGGCCAGCGCGACCGGGGCGAGCCCGGCCAGGATGACCAGCACCGCAACGCGTACGACCCAACCGGTGACGAGGGCGAACATCAGTCCGACGATCAGCAGCCCGATGATCAGTGCGATGAGGGCGTTGGCCGGATCGGTGAGGGCGGCGGCCACGTGGGTGCGGGCCATCGTGACAGCTTGCGTGGTCGGCGCCGCAGTGCCGACCATGGCCACCGTCAACGCGTTGGCGACATCGATCAGCACGGCGCAGAGGGGGACGGCAAAGTTCGACAGGATGAACCCGACAACGAGGCGTGGCACGAGTTCCTTGACGCCGTAACGCATCTCGAACGAACTGCTGGTCATCGTTACGATGCCGGCGGTCACCAGCGCAAGGATGTAGCAGGCGTTGACGACCATCGCGCTCTTCGCGGCGATGGTCTGCACCTGCGGCAGAACGGTGACGTCCGGCGACAGGAACATCGACGACGTCAGATAGGCCAGGAGCCCGCCGAGTAGGTCTTGCAACCGCTCGGCGAGCCATTCCACCAGGCCATTCATCAGCCAGTTGACCATGACGGATGTCCTCAGCCGCCGATGATGCCCTGCAGCACCTGCAGGATCACGGGGGAGAGGACCGCCAGCGCGTAGCCGATCAAGGCGGACTTGAAGTTGCCCTTCGCCTGCTCGACCTGGGCCGGGTCACCGCCGGCGGCCATGTAGCGGAGGCCACCGATGACCAGGAACATTGTCGCGACCAGCGCGATGATGCCCATGATCCATCCGGTGATCGAGGAGATGACCTCGTGGATGGATTTCGGAGCCGCCAGTGGCTGCGGTGCGGCGGCAGCGAGGTCGGACAGAAGTGACAAAGTCGTGTGCATTGCGACGCTCCACAGGAAATCTGCGGGCCGCCGCGGTGGGGACCAGGGCGAAGCTTCGACTGGGCCGGTGGGGGCGCTCCTCCCTTGCGTCGAGCGAAGGGTTGCGGTGTCAGTACGCCGCGCCAGCCGTGCCGGGCCATAGCCTCGCCGGATGGGAGGTCCCCACCGGGCGGGCATGCCGTGGATGACATGCACGCCCAGGTCTCGGCTGTCAGGCCGATCGAACTCGCCTGGCGTCTGTCACGACCTGACAAGACCGGTCAGCGACTCACGTAGTCCCTCCCCGGGACCGCGAACCAGGAAGGTTGGCGCGGACCGAAACGCCAGGAGGCCGTCCCGGGCGTTCCCACGAGACGGCCTTGTGCCGAGACCAGTAAGGGATCGGTGTGCGGCCCAAGAAGAGAGCCAGGAGAGTGCTCGGAGTGAAACTGGGCAGCAGGTAGGCCCTCCTTCAGAGATCAGCTATCCGACGTCCGCGGGGTCTGACGGTCAGCGCGGTGGGGGACCTGCGTGTCAGATGCCTGTGCGCGGCTAACCGCTCAACTTCCGGATCTGCCGAATTGAGGGCGTTTTTGGCTGCTGTGGCGGCTGTCTGGATCCAGGTGAAGAGCGGGCGTGTCCGCTGGGAGCGTGAACGCGTCCGGCTGGCAGAGGCGGGCTGGGCGCGTGCTGCCGGAGGATCGGGCTATCCAATCCGCGGCCGTCGCCGCCTTATTCAGGAGGTCCTCGTGTTCATCGCGATCCTCGACTTCAGGACTGCTGCCACCGACCGGCCCGCTGCCCTCGCCCAATTCGACGGGGAGGGTAGTCGGGTACGCGCCATGCCGGGCAACATCGCTTTCCGGGTCTACGCCGCGCGTGAGGACGACACCGCAGTCGCCGTGGTCCACGAGTGGGACGACGAGGCTTCGTTCGCCGGCTACCTGAGGTCGGACTCCTTCGCGAAACTCGGCGAGGTGATTCGGCCGATTATGATCGGAGCGCCGGTGAGCCGGCGCTTTCGCGCCGACTTGCTGGAGACGGTGGCCTGACCGGCGTCGCGACGAACTCTTAGGATCGGCCTGTGCGAGGCCGTCGATGACCCGCAGGGCGTACAGCTTCGTCCGCACGTTCGCGCCGGAGTTCGCTCGCGACCTGTGTGTGGACCGCCACTACCTGCTCTGCGCCTCCGCCGGGACCCTCCGGCTGGAGGCGCAGGGTCAGGCGTGGTTGCTGCCGCCGGCGCGGGCCGCCCTGATCGAGGCAGGCCGGCCGATCCGGGTGAGCATCCCGCGGCCGGTCACGACCGCGTCGGTCCTGTTCGATACCCGATTCACTCCGGCCCCGCCAGCACCCTTGACCGTATTCGACCTCAACCCGCTGGCACGCGCACTGCTGACCGAGTGCCGCACGTGGGGCGAGTACGACGAACCCCTCACGGCGTACGCAGAGACGCTGTTCGCCGCGCTCGCTGCGGTGACCTGGCGGCTCGCCCAGCAGCCGAGCCCGGTCGTCGTGCCGGCGGGGCGATCACCGGAACTGCGCCGGGCCCTTGAGCTGACCGAGCAGCGGCTCGGCGGTGAGGTACGCTTCGAGGACGTGGCAGACGAAGTTGGCCTCGCGCCGCGGTCGCTGGCACGGCGCTTTGAGGAGGAGACCGGCATGACCTGGCGGGCGGTCCTGCGCCGAATGCGGTCTTGGGTGCGATCGAGGAACTCGCTGCGGGTGACACCCCGGTAACCAAGATCGCATTCATGGTCGGATACACCTCACTGTCGGCGTTCAACGCCGCATTCAGGGAGCTGACTGGCCGCACGCCAACGGAGTACCGGGCCAGCTTTCGGCCCTGACCAGACCAGGGTCGAAGGCTCCCTGTCGTGACCCCCAGACGAGACGCGCGGTTCGAAGCAACGGACATGCCAAGACCCGGAGTTACGGATCGTGACGCTGTCGCACCGGCGGGCATCCGGTCGTGCCAAGATCAGTGCACGTGATCAGCGAAGAAGTCTGGTCGATCAGGCGTTATCCTACGAGGCCATGAACCTCGATCACCTCGCCACGGTCGGCGCAGACGGACGCTGCCAGGCGCTGTGGAAAATCGAGGATTCCCCGGAGACTCGCCAGGCGCTTAGCAGCGTGCGGCGTCGTGGTCCCGGGCGGCTACGGCGCGCTGCCCTCGACGCTCTTGTCTACCTCGGTGGTGAAGCGGCTTTGGAACCGGCTGATCTGCAGATCGTGGAACGGGCGGTGCGCATTCGCCGCGGCACTGATCCGATCGGCTCGGTCATGTCGTGCTGGACAGACTGGTGGACGGTGCGCAGCACCGACCAGGACGCCGTGGTGGCCGCGCTGGGCCTGACCGATGTGCGGCCTGCGACCTACAGGCTGGCCGCCACAGTCATCGACATCCTCGAACACGACGATGAAGCGGAGCAGGGACTGGTCTACGTCGGGCCGTCGATCAATGGATGGGTTCCCCTGGTGGGACCATGGTGCGACGCTTTCGGCGATCGCGCCGGTGAAGTGCGGGCGATCGTCGCCTACCTGAGCCGCCAGTTCGGTGAGGTGCACGCCTTTTACTTCGGTGCGCAAGGTGACGGCTCGGCGTGGCATGTCGTGCGGGACGGCACGACGATCCGGTCCTTTTACAGCGAGGACCTGGAGACGTCGTCCGGGGATCCCCTGCCGATCGAGCGTGAGTGGATGGCCGCTCAAGGCTTGGACGGCAAACCTGAAGAGCATCCCGACGAGGTTTGGGGCATCACTGCCGCGAACGAGGTTGCCGCTGCGATCAGCCTGGACGTGGGCTGGCATCACCCGGTCACCGCCGACGTGAGGGGGTTGCCGGTCCTCGCCTCAGTGCCCGGCGCCGGCCCGGCGAAGTTGCCGGCCGGTGTATACGAGATTTGAGGGTCTACTGACGTTCTCGTGGGCCTGGTTTCATGATCGTCCGGGCAGTGGTGGGCAGAGGCCGCCTCGTCGGAGGTTGGCCATGGTGATCAGCGCCGTGGCGCTGTGGTAGCCGTAGGCTTGGCGGGTCAGTACCCGCAGGTGGACGTTGTTGGCCTCGATGCGGGCGTTGGACAGTCCGCAGTCGAGCATGTTGTGGATGGCTGGCAGGTGCCGGCGGATGGCCTTGGCGAGTGTGACGAACGGGGGCAGCTTTGAGCGGCTGGCCCAGCGTAGCCAGGCCTTGAGCAGGAGCTTGC
>JAEVHO010000271.1 GCA_016802835.1 Micromonospora sp. ATA32
TGGGCGCGCCGCCGGCCGCCCTGTCGCACCGGCACGTCGCGGCGCTCGACGCGCTGGTCACCGACTGGCACGGGCAGGGCGCGACGCACCTGCCGGGCGGGCTGCGGGTGGCCCGCCGCGACGGCCTGCTGCTGCCGATCGACTGAGACCCGCTCATCGACGGGGACCCTCGTCGGGAGCGCCGGAGGCGGTAGACATGGCTGATGCCGTACCCCCGACAGCCGCTCTTCGCCCCGCAGTGCCGTAGCGACCAGCCAGCCGCTCGCCGCGGCGGCCGGCCTGGCCGTGCTGCGCCGCGGCGGCAACGCGGTCGACGCCGCGCTGGCCACCGCCATCACGCTGACCGTCGTACAACCGCCCTCCAACGACATCGGCGGTGATCTGTTCGCCATCGTCTGGGACGGCGAGCGGCTGCACGGGTTGAACGCCTCCGGCCGCTCACCGGCGGCGCTGACCCGGGAGATGGTGCTCACCGCCACCGGCGGGCGGGCCGCCGGGCCGGTCGACGCGCTCGGCGGGGCGCAGTCCCAGGGGCCGGCGATGCCCGCCCGGGGGTGGCTGCCGGTGACCGTCCCCGGGGCGCCGGCCGGTTGGCGGGACCTGCACGACCGGTTCGGCTCGCTGCCCTTCGCCACCTCTTCGCGGACGCGATCGGGTACGCCGAGCACGGCTGTCCCGTCTCCACCGGCACCGCCGCCACCTGGTCGCGGGCGCTCGCCGCGCACGCCGGGCTGGTGGGGGAGGAGTACGCCGAGTTCGACCGGGTGTTCACCGTGGACGGTCGGGCGCCCCGGCCCGGCCAGCGGTGGCGCAACCCGGACGCGGCGGGGACCCTGCGGCGGATAGCCGCGACCGGGGTGGAGGACTTCTACCGGGGCCGGATCGCCGCGGCGCTGGACGCGCACGCGGCCCGGACCGGCGGGCTGCTGACCGGCGACGACCTGGCCCGGCACGCCTCGACCTGGGTGGATCCGGTGAGCGCCAGCTTCCGGGGGCACGAGGTGTGGGAGCTGCCGCCGAACGGGCAGGGCGTCGCGCCCTGCTCGCGCTGAACATCCTCGACGGGGTGGACCTGGCGGGGCTGCCGCCGGAGCAGCGCCTGCACTGGCAGATCGAGGCGGTGAAGCTCGGCTTCGCGGACGCGCACGCCCACGTCGCCGACCCGGAGCGGGCGCAGGTGCCGACCGACGCGCTGCTGTCGCCCGGGTACGCGGCGGCCCGCCGGGCCCTGGTCACCCACCGGGCCGGTACGCCCACCGCCGGCGACCCCGAGCGGGGCGGCACGGTCTACCTCTGCACGGCCGACGCCGGCGGCATGATGGTGAGCCTGATCCAGTCCACCTACCTGGCCTTCGGCTCGCACGTGGTGCTGCCCGGCCACGGCTTCGCGCTGCAGAACCGGGGCACCGGCTTCCGCCTCGACCCGGCGCACCCGAACGTGGTGGGCCCGGCCAAGCGACCGTTCCACACCATCATCCCCGGCTTCCTGACCCGGGGTGGCGAACCGGTCGGCCCGTTCGGGGTGATGGGCGGGCACATGCAGCCGCAGGGGCACGTGCAGCTCGTCTCGGCCACCCTGGACGCCGGGCTCGACCCGCAGGCCGCCCTGGACGTGCCGCGCTGGTACTGGCACGCCGGGCGGTCGGTGCTGGTGGAACCGGACCTGGTGGCCGGCGCCGCGGGCCAGGAGGCGTTGGCCGGGCTGCGGGCCCGGGGCCACGAGGTCACCGTCGCCGACGAGCCGGGCGTCTTCGGGTACGGCCAGGCCATCTGGCGCCACCCGGACGGCGGCTACGTCGCCGGCTCCGAGTCCCGGGTCGACGGCGCGATGCTCGGCTACTGACCGGGTCCGGCTGACCGGGTGCGGCTCAGCCGACCTCGGCGCGCTCCCGGAAGGTGGTCCGGTACGCCTGCGGGGTGGTGCCGACCCGCCGGGTGAAGTGGTGGCGCAGCGCCGCCGCATCGCCGAACCCGGCCTGGTCGGCGACGGACTCCACGCTCAGCCGGGTCTCCTCCAGCAGCCGGCGGGCCACCAGCACCCGTTGGTTGGTCAGCCAGTCGTACGGGGTGGTCCCGGTCTCCGCCCGGAACCGCCGGGCGAAGGTGCGCGGGGTCATGCCGGCCCGGGCGGCCAGCTCGTCCACCGTCACCGGCCGGTGCAGGTGCCCCATCAGCCATTCGAGCACCGGTTCCAGGGTCGGCGCCTCCGGTGCCCGGGGGATGGGTGCCTCGACGTACTGCGACTGGCCGCCGTCGCGGTGCGGTGGGACCACCATCCGGCGGGCCAGCCGGGTGGCCAGCGCCGAGCCGTGCTGCTGCCGGACCAGGTGCAGGCAGGCGTCGATGCCGGCGGCGGTGCCGGCGCTGGTCAGCAGGCGCCCGTCGGAGACGTAGAGCGAGTTGCAGCGGACCCGGGCCAGCGGGTTGCGGCGCTGCAGTTCGTCGACGTACCGCCAGTGGGTGGTGCACTCACGGCCGTCGAGCAGCCCCGCCTCACCGAGCACGAAGGCGCCGGAGCAGACGCTGAGCAGGTAGGCGCCCCCGCTCGGCGGCCCGGCGCAGGGCGTCGAGCACCGGCCCGGGCACCGCCGTGCCCTGGGCGTGCGCGGGCACCGCGACCAGGTCGGCGTGTTCGACCGGCGTCAGGTCGGCGTGCGGGGCGAGGTGGAACCCCGAGGCGGTCCGCACCGGGGCCCCGTCGACGGTGCAGACGGCGAAGTCGTAGCCGGGGAAGCCGTCGGCGGTCCGGTCGGTGCCGAAGACCTCGGCGAGGACGCCGAGTTCGAAGGCGGCGACCTGGTCGAGCGCGATGACGGCGACGGAACGCAGCATGTGACGAGGGTAACCCCATCGATGGCAGGAAGTCGATGGCCGGCGGCATTCCTGCCACTGTCCGGCCCGCCGCAGTGGTCGCAGACTGGACGCAGTCCGGTGCGCACCGGCGGCGAAACCCACAGCAAACACGCGAAAGGAAGCGCCGCCATGGCAGTCCTGCTGCTCGTTCTCTTCCTCCTTCTTCTCACCGTCGCCTCCGCCTTCGGGCTGACCGCGGACAGCCGGGACTCGGCGGACTGGAAGCCGACCATCGAGGGTCGGCGCTGGCGGTCCCGCACCTGCTGAGGCGATTGGTTCGGGATGCGCCGAAAATCCCCGGCGGACCGCTCCAAAAGGGGCGGCCCCGCCGACGGAGGCCAGCCGGCGTACGGCAGGCTAGGAGTCATGGCTGACGGCTCCTGGTACGACGCCGACATCGACCACGTGATCATCTCCGAGGCCCAGATCCGCGAGAAGACGGCGGAGCTGGCCAAGCAGATTTCGGCGGACTACGCCCACGTCGATGACGGACTGCTGCTCGTCTGCGTGCTCAAGGGTGCGGTCATGTTCATGGCCGACTTCGCCCGGGCGCTGGGCCGGCAGGGGCCGCCCGCGGAGCTGGAGTTCATGGCCGTCTCCTCCTACGGCCAGGGCACCACCTCCTCCGGCGTGGTCCGCATCCTCAAGGACCTCGACCGGGACATCGCCGGCCGGCACGTGGTGGTCGTAGAGGACATCGTGGACTCCGGGCTCACCCTCTCCTGGCTGCTGCGCTACCTCGAGTCCCGCTCGGCGGCGAGCGTCGAGGTGGTCGCGCTGTTCCGCAAGCCGGACGCGGTGAAGGTCCAGGTCCCGGTCAAGTACGTCGGCTTCGACATCCCGACCGAGTTCGTCGTCGGCTACGGCCTCGACTTCGGCGAGCGCTACCGCGAGCTGCCCTATGTCGGGGTGCTCAAGCCCGAGGTCTACGCCCGGGCCTGAGGGCTGCTCAACTCGGCGCTCATCGAGCGGACGTACAGCGGGCTCTCAGCTGATCGGACTACCGTAGGGCCCGGTGGCGCGGAGGTGGTTCCGCGTCCGGCACCCCGACCCGCGTGACCGGGCGGTCGGGTGGCCGGGACGGATCTCCCCGCCACGCCGGCCAGGACCCGGTCCGCCGTACGCGGCAGTGCGGGGGGCTCGCGGGCTCGCATCCGGCACCAACGATGTCTCGTTTGTGCTCGAGTGCGGGGCTCGCAAGCTCACTCCTAGCGTGCACGGTGTACCGTCGAATGACCGCGGCGCGGAGTTTCGCGCCTCGGGGTCGAGGCCGGCCCGCACGGCGGCTCCGGCCGCCGCCCAGGCGGCGACAGCCATCAGACGGTCAGGACGTCGATCAGGAGGATGCGGGCGCCTCGACGCCCGACATACAGCATGGAACGTACGCGTTTCTTCCGCCGACCGGTGGTCTGGATCATCCTGGTCATCCTCGGCGCCGTTGTGCTCAGTCAGCTGTTCACCGCTGGTCCCAGCTACCACCGGGTGGACACTTCCGTCGCGCTGGACCAGCTCCACACGGCCCAGATCAACAAGGTCGTCTTCCAGGACAAGGAACAGACGCTCCAGCTGGACCTCAAGCAGAAGACCAAGTTCGGTGACACCACCACCGACCGGATCGAGGCCCAGTTCCCGTACCAGGCCGGCGCCCAGGTCTGGAACCAGGTCCTCGACGCCAAGGCGGCCAACCGGGTCACCGGCCCGGCCGATGCCAAGGTGTCGTCGGACAGCGTCTGGGTCAGCCTGCTGGTCAACCTGCTCCCGATCGCCCTGCTGGTGCTCCTGCTGCTCTTCTTCATGTCGCAGATGCAGGGCGGCGGCTCCCGGGTGCTCAACTTCGGCAAGTCCAAGGCGAAGATGATCACCAAGGACACGCCGAAGACCACCTTCGCGGACGTGGCCGGCGCCGATGAGGCTGTCGAGGAGCTGTACGAGATCAAGGACTTCCTGCAGACTCCGGCGAAGTACCAGGCGCTTGGCGCGAAGATCCCGAAGGGCGTGCTGCTCTTCGGCCCGCCCGGCACCGGTAAGACCCTGCTCGCCCGCGCGGTGGCCGGCGAGGCCGGCGTGCCGTTCTACTCGATCTCCGGCTCCGACTTCGTCGAGATGTTCGTGGGTGTCGGCGCCAGCCGGGTCCGGGACCTCTTCGAGCAGGCCAAGGCGAACGCCCCGGCGATCGTCTTCGTCGACGAGATCGACGCCGTCGGCCGGCACCGCGGCGCCGGCATGGGCGGTGGCCACGACGAGCGCGAGCAGACCCTCAACCAGTTGCTGGTCGAGATGGACGGCTTCGACACCAAGGGCGGGGTCATCCTGATCGCCGCCACCAACCGGCCGGACATCCTCGACCCGGCGCTGCTGCGTCCGGGCCGGTTCGACCGGCAGATTCCGGTGGACGCCCCCGACATGGAGGGCCGCAAGGCGATCCTGAGGGTGCACGCCAAGGGCAAGCCGTTCGCCCCCGACGTCGACCTCGACGCGGTGGCCCGGCGTACCCCGGGCTTCAGCGGCGCGACCTGGCCAACGTGATCAACGAGTCCGCGCTGCTCACCGCCCGCAAGGACCAGCGGGCGATCAGCAACGACTCGCTCGAGGAGTCGATCGACCGGGTGATCGCCGGTCCGCAGCGCCGGACCCGGGTGATGAGCGACCAGGAAAAGAAGATCACCGCGTACCACGAGGGTGGACACGCGCTGGTCGCCTGGGCGCTGCCGCACGCCGCGCCGGTGCACAAGGTGACGATCCTGTCCCGCGGTCGCTCGCTGGGCCACACCCTGGTGCTGCCCACCGAGGACAAGTACACCCAGACCCGCGCGGAGATGGTGGACACGCTGGCGTACGCGCTCGGTGGCCGGGCCGCCGAGGAGCTGGTCTTCCACGAGCCGACCACCGGCGCGGGCAACGACATCGAGAAGGCCACCCAGCTGGCCCGGGCGATGATCACCCAGTACGGGATGAGCTCCAAGCTCGGTGCGATCAAGTACGGCACCAGCGGCGATGAGCCGTTCCTCGGCCGCAACATGGGCCACGAGCGGGACTACTCGGATTCCGTCGCCGCCGAGATCGACGGCGAGATGCGGGCCCTGGTCGAGCTGGCGCACGACGAGGCCTGGGAGATCCTGGTGGAATACCGGGACGTCCTGGACAACATCGTGCTGGAGCTGATGGAGAAGGAGACCCTCTCCACCGCCGACATGGCCCGGATCTGTTCCCGGGTGGTCAAGCGTCCGCCGCTGGCGCCGTACAACGGCTTCGGCAAGCGGATGCCCTCCACCGAGCCGCCGGTGCTCACGCCGGCCGAGAAGGACAAGCTCAAGGCCCAGGCCGAGGCCGACGGCGCGTCCGTCGGTGGCTCCACCGCCTCGAACAACTCGGACGGTACGCACTGAACAGCGACGCCGCGGCCAGCTCCGACCGATCGGGGCTGGCCGCCTCGTCGACCGAGCCCGACGGTGACGAGACGCTGGACTATCTCGCGGCCCGCCTGATCAACGGCAGGCTGACGGGTCGCCCGGTCGAGGACGCCGTCGACCTGGGACGGATCGAGAAGGCGGTACGCGAGATCCTGATCGCGGTCGGGGAGGACCCCGACCGCGACGGTCTCGTGCAGACCCCGGCCCGGGTGGCCCGCGCGTACGCCGAGCTCTTCGCCGGCCTGCGGGTCGACCCGGCGCAGGTGCTCAGCACCACCTTCGAGGCCAACCACGAGGAACTGGTGCTCGTCCGGGACATCGACGTGATGAGCCTGTGCGAGCACCACCTGCTGCCGTTCCGGGGCAGCGCGCACATCGGATACATCCCCGGGCCGGACGGTCGGATCACCGGCCTGTCCAAGCTGGCCCGGCTGGTCGAGGTCTTCGCCCGCCGTCCGCAGGTGCAGGAGCGGCTCACCTCGCAGATCGCCGATCTGCTGATGAGCCGGCTGGCACCGCGTGGGGTGATCGTGATACTCGAGTGTGAGCACATGTGCATGGCGATGCGGGGCATCCAGAAGTCCGGCGCCAAGACCATCACCTCGGCGGTACGGGGCGTCCTCCAGCGCGACGCGAAGTCGCGGGCCGAGGCGATGTCCCTGATCATCCCCCGCTGACACCGGGACGCGGCGGCCTGCGGGCGCGGCGCTCCGCCGGCCGGCTGACCTCGCTCAGCCGGCCAGCATGGCAAGGACGATGCCGGCGGCGGTCAGCACCGCCGGGACCAGGCAGACCAGGGCACCGAAACGCGGCGTCCGGTCCAGCCGCTCGCCCTGCGACGGCCGGAACAGCCGACCGGTGCCGATCCAGCCCGCCACGAAGGCGACCGCCGGCATCGGCAGCCCGCAAACCAGCGCCAGGACACTTGCCGCGCCGGTGCCGGTGCCGAGGAAGATCGCCAGCTGGATCACCGGGACCGACAGCGCCAGCGGCCCGTACACCAGCAGGTTGCGCGGACGCGCCGGCCACCGCGCCGCGCGGAGCAGCCCCGGCGCGGCCAGCGCCGCGTCGGCCGCGTCCGCCC
>JAEVHO010000272.1 GCA_016802835.1 Micromonospora sp. ATA32
GTCTGGACGGCGACGTGGCGCCGCCGCGTGCGGAGGCCGCCGAGCCGCCGGTGCCGGCGCGGGCCGAGGCGGGTTCCGCGACCTATCCGTCCCGGACCACCCGCGTCCCGTTCGAGTTCGAGCGGTTCCTGCACGATCCCCGCTGGGCCGATGGCGCGACCCTCTTCGAGCAGCGGCTCGGGGTGCACTACTTCCACGATCCCGAGGTCCTGGACACGGTACGGACGGCGGTGACCCGGCTGCGGGACATCCTGGTCGACCTCGCCGAGCCGCTCCATCCGGCGGAAAGCCGTGCCGACCTGGTGGCCCGGGTCGAGAGCGTGTTCTTCCGGGACGACGCGACGGACAGCGCCGGTCAGGTCGCACCCGGGTCGGCTTCGCCGAACTCCTCGCCCAGGGCAACCTCCGCGAGACGATGACCGCCTTCTACAACGCGGCCTACTGCAACTGGAAGCACCCCCACACGCTCGCCAAGACGCTGCTGTCCGTCATGGGCGAGAGCCGGTGGGAGCAGGCCCGGGCCGCGGGCGTGGACGTCGAGGCCGTGGGCCGGATGCGGGACGTGCTCGACGGCAACCTCAATCGGATGCTGCCGAGCAGGCTGAGCGATCTGCTGAAGTTCGGTCCGGACCCGTTCGCCACCGGCAACGTCGCACGGAACTCGACGCGCGCGGCGCACGACCTGATCGAGATGACGGCGAGCCAGCTTCCCCGCCGCGACCGCACCGAAGCGGAGCAGTTGGCCCTGGCCAACACGCCCGACCACTACGTCCGGCTGGGCGCCCCGCTCGGTCGGCTCGAACGGGACTTCGTGGACCAGGTGCACCGGGACCGGACCGGCGAGCCCCTGGGTGAGCGCGACCTGCTGCCCTGGCGCGAGGGCATCACCGCCCACGACACCAACCACGGCCCGTGGGCGCGGTGGGTCGGGCGGGACGGCTTCCCGGTCGTCGACGGCGTCTCCGGCACCACGAGCCGCATGCTGACCGCTGCCCGGTTCATCGGTCTCGACGGCCCGCAGGCCGAGCGCTTCCTGAGCGGCCTGATGGGCTGGATGCTGCCGGCCCGGGACCACTCGCTCTTCGAGATCCTGCGCGGGGCGGAGATCGCCGGGCTTCGGCGGGTGGAGCTGCGCCCGCCCGACACCCGGTTCACGGCGGTGGACCTCTACCGCAGCCTGCCGGACGTCGACCTGCCCACCCTCCGCGCGGAGGTGGCGGTCGACGGGCTCTTCCCGCACGAGGCCCGCTACCTCGAGCACGCCGTCGACCCGGACGGCTTCTCCGAGACGCAGCACAAGGTGGGGGCGATCGCGGACCGGCTGTGGCCCCAGCTGGAGAGCGGTCTGGTGCGGGACGCCGACCTCGCCGACTGGCTGCGCCGCAACGGCGTCGACCCGGCCGACCAGACCGCGGTGCAGGGGCTTGCCCAGCGGATCTCGAAGCCGCACGTGATGGCGTTGACCGTCTACACCCGGCACAGCCACTACCTGATCAACAACGTGATCCGCTCACACCTGTTCACCAGCGCGGCCGGGGAACTGCCGACGAAGGCGGTCTTCGACCGCAAGATCCGCCAGCTGGTGACCAACTACCTGGGCAACCTGGCCGCCGGCACGAAGGCGCTGCCGCTGCCGCTGCTGCTGCGCCCGGTGGTGCACGTCGGCGAGGGCCACCTGACGGCCCGCTCCGAACTGGCCGAGCCCGCGCAGCGGTGGGTGGAGGCCAACCGCGGGATGACCGACGCGCAGCGCCGCATCGACGAACACCATGAGGCTGGACAGCGGGCGGACGAGCGACGGGCGAGGGTCGACAAGCGGGAGGCCAAGCGGGAGGCGGCCGCGGCGTGGAAGGAGATCCAGCGGGAGCTGGACGTGGTCGCGCCCCGGCTCCTCGACGAAATGCGCTGGCACGCCGACATGGTCCACGACGCGATGATGCAGTTGCCCGCCGTCGGCAGCCCGGACCGTCCGGTGATCGCCTACCGGGGGGACTGGATCACCCCGGTCTACTCGCCCATCTACGGCAGTTCCTGGCACCCTACCGGGATGGCGCGCGAGTTCCTCAGCGTCAGCCGGCGACTCGACGTCGCGGTGCGGTTCATGTCGGAGAACCCGGCGTCCGGCGGTAAGGTGTTGATCGTCTACCGGTTGACCGGTCAGCAGGCGCGGGACATCTCCGTCTTCTCGTCGTTCGCCGAGGACCAGGAGGCCGTCTTCCCGCCCCGGTCGCGGATGCGGCGGACGTCCGATCCGGGGCTGGCCGAGCAGGTGCGGGCCGGTCTGCCCGAGGAGTTCCGGGACAGCTGCGAGATCATCGTGATGGAAGAGGTCTGACCGATGACCGACGAGCGCGGATGGAACGAGGCGGACCAGCTCTTCGCCGACGTGCACCGGATGCTGCTGCGGCTCGCCGGGCGACTTCCCGACGAGGCGTTGACCCGGCTACGGGAGCTGCTCGGCAACGGTGATCTGCGGTACCTCCCAGACACCGTGTCG
Source organism: Micromonospora sp. ATA32 (assembly GCA_016802835.1). Taxonomy (GTDB): domain Bacteria; phylum Actinomycetota; class Actinomycetes; order Mycobacteriales; family Micromonosporaceae; genus Micromonospora. Next base: position 2,498 of record JAEVHO010000272.1, read on the forward strand.
GTGGCGACGGTGGAGTTCGGCATCCCGGTGACCCCGGCGGACAAGGAACTGCTCGCCCGGGTGCTGACCGCGCTGGACGTCCCCGGTGGGGAACCGCAGCTCTTCGCCGAGGTGCCGGTCTCCGCCGAGCCGCCGCCGGCCGTGCCCTTCCGCTTCGCGCCGGCGCCGCCCCCGGTCCTCGCGGAAGCCGGTGAGCGGATCCCGCCCCGGCTCGACCTCACCGGTGGCGACCCCGAGGACCTGACGGACCTGCCCCGGGAGCTGGCCCACCTCGCCGACCTGGCCGGCCGCCTCACCGACCCGTCCGACGAGGGCGTGGTGGTGACCCTCATGGCGGAGGAAGGGATCGTGGGCGTCTGGCGGACCTGGCGTTCCGGGCCGGATCCGGCTTCCGCAGCCCGCCCGGTGTACCTCGCCGAGGTGCGCCTGGGGCCGCGGCGTGGGATCTCGCGTACGAGGCGCAGCGTTCGCTCGCCGACGACGGTGACCCGGCACCACAGGTGGAGGTGTACTGGACCGGCGATCCGCTGCCGTCCTACCACCGGGCGGCGCTGACCGGGGCGGCCCTGCTCTGGGCGCCGGACGCCGGCCGGGTCCGGGTCGCGGTGGCCGAGGACGAGCTGGCCGCTCTCCTCCGGCCGGGCGCACCCCGCGTACCGCCGGGGGACCGTCGCGCTTTGTTGGAGCGGTTGGCGGCGGGCGCACCACTGCCGGCCCGGGCGGGTACCTGCCCGACCTGGTGGAGCCGGGGGCGCGGCGCGGTGGTGCCCGCCGGCCACCGGACCGACGGACGGTGGGTGTGGCCCGAGGCGCTCCGCTACTACCTGACCGAGTACGGCGTGGCGCCGCCCCGGGAACTGGTGGACCACCTGGCTTCAGGCGGCGCGCCCGTGACCGTGGACGGGGTGGCGCTCTTCCGGGCCGGGCTGTCGCTGTCCGGTCTCTGATCGTCGCGACCCTGCCGGGCTCCGCGTCCGCCGAGGACCGCTGACCCGAGCCGCCGCCACTCGTCCCCACCGCTTGACGGCGGCTCGCCGGCTGGAGGACGGTGGCGGGATGTACGGGGTGAGTCTGGGGACCATGGATCGGCTGTCCGGTCCAGTGCGGGCCGACTATCTGCGGATCGTGGAGCGGATGGTGGAAGAGGTGCCGGCCCGCCGGCTGTCGGTGTTGTCGGTGCCCGTGCTGTGGCTGACAATCGGTGAGCGCGACAGCGACGACGTCCGGGTGGAGCGGGTCGACGTGGCGGAGTTGTACCGCCGGAACGGTTACGCCGAGGACTTCCGCGTCTGGGTCGAGTCGGCGGTCCGGTCCCGGCTGGCCGGGGCTCGTTGCGCTGCTTTGGTCTGCAACGACCGGATGAGCGGGCCGGTTCCCGGTCCGGTCGTGGGTGCGTTGCTCGGTCCGTCCGAGCGGGCCGTCCACGTGCACGCCGCCCACCGGGATGACCGTCGCGCCTTCCGGGACACGTTCCCGTTCCGCCGTGGGCCGCTGCGGCGAGTGCGGTTCACTCCCGAGGTGTACCAGGGGTTGGCGTCCGCGCGGCGGGGTTCCGCCGGCCCGACCGGCTCCTGACGTGGGCGATGCCGGCCCTCGACCCGACGGGAAGATTGCCGGGGGTGGAGGGCGCGATCGAGCGGAAGCTGCATCGCCGCGGCTTGTGGCAGGATGATCAGGCGATGTCTGATGCCGGAGAGGATCAGGTGGACACCCAACGAGTGGTCGATGCGCTCCAGCGGTATGTGTTCCAGCCCGGTGAGACCGTCCAGCGGAGTTCCTCCGGTCCCGGGGCGGTGAGCGTACGAAGCTCCCGGATGTACTACCGGGCCGGCCAGGCGGACTGGGAGCTGGGCGCGGACGAGCGGATCGGGTCGGCGGTCCGGGTGGTGGGTATCCGCGAACCGATGGTGGTCACGCACGGCTTACTGCTGCCGGCGGATGGGTCGGCTCTGCACCTCAACCGCCCCGAGGTGATGGCCGACCTGGGCGGGTGGGTGGACCAGGGGCTGGCGCCGATCGGCTACGCGCAGATGCTGGCCGAGTTGTACTCGGACCGTGACGTCGAAGGCCCAGTCGTGTATCCGTTCGCCGCCACCGAAGGGTTCCGCTCGGGATGGCTGGTGCGGAGCCCGGATCACTTCTCCGGCGAGTTCCGAGTACCTGACGCACCTCCCGTCTCCGTACCCAGCTTCGACCGCCAGTCGGACGGTGGTTGGCTACTGCGCTTCTGGTCGCACAACTACTACCTGCTGGAAGGGTTGGCGTCGGCGGTGGACGTCTACGAGTGGGAGGTCGTCGGAGCGTCGGGGCGTCCGGTCACCTGGTCCCGCAAGAGGACTGGTGAGCAGCTCCGTCGCAGGTGACGGAGCCCGACGCCGTGACATGGAGGTGACACCATGGCGATGAACACCGATCCCGAGCGCCAGCGGCGGCTGCGCGAACTGGCCGAACTGCACGCGCGCTGGCAGGCGGTACACCGGGTGGACGACGTGGAATTCACCCCCGAGGGCGCCGACTCGGCCAACCGCCGCTCGCCTTCACCCGAGGCCCAGCGTGAGTTCATGCGCCGGGCCCGGGAGATCATGGGCCTTGATCCGGACACCGGGCACTACCGGGGCACGGAATGAGCCTGCTGCCCGCCGTCCGGAGCCGGGACGAGGCGGACCTCTACCTCGAGCTGCACCCGTGTCTCCGGTGTGGATCGATGGAGGGTGCCTGGGGCGAGGCGCCGACCGCGCAGGGCGCGCGCCCGGCCTACCGGTACACCGGGCGCTGTGCCGACTGCGGCGAGACCCGGGAGTTCGTCTTCGCGCTGCCCGACGGTCGGGTGGCCCCCGCCGCCGCCGGCCCGCATCCCACCACCCGGTTCGGCGGTCCGGAACCGTCGGCGCTGCTCGACCCCGGTGAGTGGCTGCTCGTCGCGGACTGGTGCGCGGAGGCATCCGACGTGGCCGAACGACAGGGGGACGACGCCGAGGCGGCGGAGCTGCGCTGGACGGCGGTGGCGGCCGTAGAGGAGATCTGCAAGTTCCTCCCCGAGGCTGCTGACGCGGTGCCGGAGTCCGCGTTCTGGTCGGCCCGCGGGAGGGGCGTCTACCAGCGTGAGCCGGGACGCTTCCGACGCCGTCGCCTGGTCGTCGTCCGGGACCACCACCTGAACCACATGCCCTGGAGCCCGTCGTGACCCCGCTGGCCGCCCGCTCCACCCACGAGGCCCACCTGTACATGGACCTGCAACCCTGCGGCTGCGGGGAGGGCAGGTTCCCGCGCGCCTCGTCGGTGTCACCGTCCCCGACGGGGAGCTGGCCCGCCGGTACAACGGCGGGTGCGCCCGCTGCGGCACCGGCCGGGAGTTCCTCTTCCGCCTGCCCGCAGAGCCCGTCGCGGTCGAGGGAGGCCTTCCGATACGGCGGTCCCGAGCCGTCCCAGCTGATCGACGCGGGCGAGTGGCTCTGGGTGGCCGAGAGCCACGCCCGGGGGCGTACCGGCGGGGGCGGAGGCGCTGCCGGAGGCCGACCGGCGGCGCTGTCGCGTCCGGCTGGCGGCGGCCGTCGCCGCCCTCGACGAGGTGTTGAAGTTCGTGCCGCCGGGCGGGGCGCGGGTGCCGGTGACCGCCGTCTGGACGACGCTGGGCCGCTCGGTGTACCAGCGGGAACCGGGGCGGTTCCGGACCGGCCGCGGACGGCGGTGCGGGCCGCGTACGCCGCCGCCCTGCGTCGTCTGGCCTGACCCGACCGTGCCGGCCGGCCGGTCAGCCGGCGGTGCCGCTCGGCGCTGGCGGCGGGGTGGCCGTCAGGGTCGCGTCGCACTGGGGGAAGGCGTTCGTCTGTTCCGAGACGACCTTCCCGTTGACCCGCAGCACGCAGCGCACCTGCGGCGTGCCGTTGACGTAGGCGAGCCCGTGATCGACGCCAGGCTTCGGCTGGGCCACTCCGGTCACCCAGACGTACGTGTCGTCGGGCCAGGTCACGGTGAACTTCTTCGTCCACACCGGCAGGAGGAGCTTCTCCTTTTGATCCGCGACGGTGTTGTGACCCCAGGACGCCTGGACCTCGAACAGGTCGATCCCGCCTCGTTGGTACAGCTCGAGTAGACGCCGGGTTCGATCGAGATGACCGCGCCGTCCGGCGCGATCTCGAGTGCGTCCGTGATGGTCGGACAGGCCCCGGCTCGGTCAGGGGAGACAGTCAGGATGTGCACCATGGCCCCGCTCGGTCGTGGAAGGGACGGACCGGAACGCCGTTCGGCGTCCGGGTCGAAGGGTACCGGTCGACCGGCGACGGGTGACGCGGCCGTGTCAGATGGTGAACGTGGCGTCGCGCACCGAACTGGCGACCTTGCGGACCTCGTCGGCGCGGTCGAGGGGTGCGGTCATCCGCAGCACCAGCTGGCGGTCGATGGCGTCCTCGGGGACACTGCGCCAGTAGGAGGGGTAGACCAGGCCGTAGCGGGGTTGGCCGTCGATCCGGTCGGTCTGCGCCCAGGTGGTGAAGTCTCCACTGCGGATCCAGAGACGTCCCCACGCCTCCTCCTGCCGGCGCAGCTCGGTGCGCCGGTCGTCGGTGCAGCGCCGGGGGCACTGGCGCACGACGATCTCGCCGCCCCACCGCAGCTCGCCGGCGGCGGGGACGCCGCAGCGGTACCGGACCGAGCCGCCGGTGCGTGCCGCCTCGGTGCAGTTCCAGTCCGCCGGCACCCGGAACGAGAACCCGAGTCCGTCCAGATCGGACAGCTGCCGGGTTCGATCGGTGGCGGCGAAGGTGGGGGTGTCGGCCGGCCAGCCGCCGCCGATTGGCGGCTCGGCGCCGGGCTGTCGCGGCGGTGCGGTGGGCAGGCCGAGGTCGAG
>JAEVHO010000273.1 GCA_016802835.1 Micromonospora sp. ATA32
GCGCCGCACCCGGTGCACCCCCGGGAGCCGGCCGAGGTCGCGCACGTCGCCCGGCTGCCGATCGCGGAGCTGGTCGACCCGGAGAACCGGATGCGGGTAGGCGAACGAGGAGGTCGACCTCGACCCGGCCAGCGTGACTGTGCTCGCCGAACTGCCGCGGCTGTGGATCCCGGTCAGCGACTTCGTGGTCACCCCGGTGCTCGCCTGGTGGCACGCGCCGCACCCGGTGCACCCCCGGGAGCCGGCCGAGGTCGCGCACGTCGCCCGGCTGCCGATCGCGGAGCTGGTCGACCCGGAGAACCGGATGCGGGTACGCCACCCGAGCGGCTGGATCGGGCCGGCCTTCTCGGCGCGCGGGATGCTGGTCTGGGGCTTTACCGCCGGCGTGCTCGCCACCCTGCTGGAGATGGGTGGCTGGGCCCGTCCGTGGCCGCGCGGCCGGGTGGTCGAGTTGCCGCCGACCGGCGCTACTCCGGCCCCGTCCGCCGGCACCGACGAGGTCGACGAGATGGCCGGTCCGCTGACCTGACGGTCACGTTACGCAAGCGGTGGTCATCCCCCGAGCCGGCTGCCCGTACCCTTGAGCCGTGTCCGCCGTGGATCTCGTTCTGCTCCTGCTCATGCTCGTGTTCGCGATCAGCGGATACCGTCAGGGCTTCGTCATCGGGGTGCTGTCGTTCTCGGGGTTCTTCCTGGGCGCGCTCGTCGGCCTCCAGCTCGGCCCGCTGCTGGCCCGACAGTTCGTCGACAGCGGCACCCGGGTGCTGATCTCGTTGGTGGCGATCTTCGGGCTGGCCGTGGTCGGCCAGGCGCTCGCCGGCTGGCTCGGCTCGCACCTGCGCCAGACGATCACCAACGACGTCGCCCGCCAGGCCGACGACGTCGGCGGCGCGTTCGTCTCCCTCTTCGCCGTGCTGCTGGTCGCCTGGCTGGTGGCCGTGCCGCTCGGCTCGTCCTCGCTGCCCTGGCTGGCCGCCTCGGTACGCAACAGCGCGCTGCTCACCGTGGTCGACCGGGTCCTGCCCGACCAGGCGCAGCAGCTCTCCACCGCGCTGCGGGACACCGTCGACACCAACGGCTTCCCGGATGTCTTCGGCGACCTCGCCCCCACCCGGGCCCGTCAGGTGTCGCCGCCCGACCCGGCGCTGCGCGGCTCCCAGGTGGTGGTCAACGGGCAGCGCTCGGTGGTCAAGGTGCTCGGCGCCGCGCCCAGCTGCGCCCGCCGGATCGAGGGCTCCGGCTTCGTGTACGCCGACGACCGGGTGATGACCAACGCGCACGTCGTCGCCGGTACCCGCTCGGTCGCCGTGGAGCTGAACGGCTCGCGGTACGACGGCCAGGTGGTGGTCTACGACCCGGACCGGGACCTCGCCGTGCTGCACGTGCCCGGGCTGCCCGGCCCGTCGATGCGGTTCGCCGCGGGCACCGCCGGCAGTGGGGCGGACGCCATCGTGCTGGGCTTCCCGCTCGACGGCCCGTTCGACGCGCAGTCGGCCCGGGTCCGGGACGTCGACCGGATCACCGGGCCGGACATCTACTCCTCCGGCGACGTCACCCGGCAGATCTACACCATCCGGGCGCTGGTCCGCAGCGGCAACTCCGGTGGCCCGCTGGTCTCCTCCAACGGGCTGGTGCTCGGGGTGATCTTCGCGGCGGCGGCGGACGACCCGAACACCGGCTTCGCCGTCACCGCCGAGGAGGCCCGCCCGGTGGCGCTGGCCGGCGCGGAGCGTACCCGGGGGGTCGGCACCGGCGAGTGCACCTGACCGGACCGGCCGCCCGGTGAGGTTCAGCTACGCCGGGTCGCGCGGTTCCGCTGCCGCACCGCCCGCGACCAGCTCCGGTTCGATGCCCTCACGGGCCGTCCGCGCGTGCCGCAGGCCGGTCCGTCCCGCCAGCTGGTGAACGCCGCAGCCGTCGCGGCCACCACGGCCGTACCGAGCAGCCAGCCGCCGAGCACGTCGCTGGTCCAGTGCACACCGAGGGCGATCCGGCTGATCCCGGTGACCACCGTGACCAGCACCGCCGCCGTCCACAGCGCCCAGCGCAGCGGCCGGCGGTGGCGGGTGAAGGGCAGGAACACCAGCAGCAGCACCCCGGCGGCCAGGGTCGCGTTCAGCGCGTGACCGGAGGGGAAGGCGAAGCCGGTGGCCCGTGCCACCGGGTCGAGCAGCTCGGGCCGGTGCCGGCCGACGAGCAGCTTGAGCAGCACGCCGAGCAGCCCGCCCACCACCATGGTGGTCACCGCCCAGACGGCCAGCCGCCGAGCGCCCCGCACCAGCAGCCAGCCCACCACGACCGCCGTGACCAGGCGCAGCGGGCCGGGGGCGAACACAGTGGTCCACACGCTCATCGCGTGCACCCAGGCCGGATGGTCGAGGGCGTACCCGTGCAGCGCCTCGGTCACCGCCCTGTCCAGCCGGAACAGCGGCGACCAGGACGCCAGGACCAGCAGGGCCAGCAGCGCGAACGGCACCAGGACCAGGACCGCCGCCGTGGCGGCCACGGTGAGCCGCAGACCCAGCGACCGGTCCGGGTCGGGGCGGCGACTGCGCCCGGTCAGCGCCGCCACTGGCGGAATCGGCGCACCATCAGCGCGGCGCCGGTGAGCAGCGCGACGAAGACCGCCATCCCGGTCCAGAACCGCTCCGGGGCGGGATCCTGCTGGCTGCCCGCCGGCTGCGCCGCCCAGCGGGTCTGCTGGTGGGGAGCGGTGAAGCCGAGCGGGTCGCCGCCGGTGCCCGCGGCCTGGGCGTCCTCCGCGCCGGGAGCCGGGCCGAAGCCGACCACCCCGGGGGAGCTCTGGTCGTCGAGCGGGTTGCGGTTGATGGCGGGCACATCGGTGGTGAGCGCGGCGACGGGATTCACCAGCCCGTACCCGAAGCGGTCGTCCCGGCCGAGGGGCCCGATGTCCTTCGCGGTGCTCAGCAGCCGGTTGACCACGTCCCCGGCGGACATCTGCGGGAACCGGGCCCGGACCAGCGCGGCGGTGGCGGCCACCAGCGGCGCGGCGAAGCTGGTGCCCTGCACCCGCCAGTAGCCATCCGGGGGGCGGGCACCGAGCAGCGCGGTCGCCGGCGCGGTGAGCACGGTGGCGTGGCCGGTGATCGACCCGGACCAGATGTTCGCGCTGTCCCGCTCCAGGCCGGCCACCGCGACCACACCCGGCTCGCGGGCCGGGTACCAGACCTTGGTGGTCGACGAGGTGGCGAGGTTGCCGGTGCAGGCCACCACCACCACGTCCCGGGCGAACGCGTAGTCCAGCGCCGCGGCCAGGGCCGGGCTGTCGCCGCTGCGCCGAGGGACAGGTTGATCACGCGGGCGCCGTTGTCGACCGCCCAGCGCACGCCCTTGGCGACGATCATCGCGTCGTCGTACCGGTTCTCCTCGTCGAGCACCCGGACGGGCAGGATCCTGGCGTCCGGCGCCAGCCCGACCACACCCCGCTTGTCGTCGTTGCGCCCGGCGATCAACCCGGCCACCGTGGTGCCGTGCCCGACCGGGTCCGGCTCCGCGGCGCCGCCCGGGGCGACCAGGTCGATGCCGGGCAGCACCTGACCGACCAGGTCCGGATGGGAGCCGTCCACCCCGGAGTCGATCACCGCGACGGTGACGCCGCGCCCGGTCGAGGTGCGCCACGCCGTCGTCGCCTGCAACTCGTCGAGCTGCCACTGCTCGTCGCGGACCTGGTCGACCCGGGTCGGCGCGTCCACCGGCGCCGCGACCGCCAGCCGGGACCCGGCGGCGCTGTGCGGGGCGGCCAGTGCCGCCGGCGTGACCGTCCGGCGACCGTCGCAGCGGTCGCCGCCACACCGAGCAGCGCGCGTCCGGCGAACCGTCGGACCGCTGTCGGACTGCCGTGCCGAACCCTGGTCACATTCTCAGCCATTCATCGCGACAGACACATGCTGCTCGAGATTACCGGGTTCTCGGTGCCCCACGGGGCAATCCCGCGACACCCGTCACGCTGGTGGCAGATGGGCGAGCTGGACCAGGCGTACGCCCTCCCGGCGGGTGACGAGCCGGCCGCGGCCCGAGGGCAGCGGCCCGGGGCGTACCGAGCCGACCAGCGGGCCCTCCTCGGGGCTGCCGGCCATCACCAGCCCCGAGGTGGAGAGCTCCCGCAGCCGCTGCACGATCGGCTCGTACTGGGAGCGGCCGGCGCCACCGGAGCGGCGGGCCAGCACCAGGTGCAGGCCGAGGTCACGGGCCTGGGGCAGGTATTCCTCCAGGGCGCGCAGCGGGTTCGCCGGCCCGCTGGCGACCAGGTCGTAGTCGTCGACGAGCACGAACAGCTCCGGGCCGGACCACCACGACCGGTCCCGCAGCTGCGCCGGGGTGACCTCGGGGCCGGGGATCCGCCGCTGCAGGTATCCGGCCGCCGACTCGACCAGGTCCGCGGTGTGCGCCGCCGCGGTGCCGTACCCGATCAGGTGCGCCGACTCGATCGCGCCGAGCAGGCTGCGCCGGTAGTCCACCAGGATCACCCGCGCCTGCTCCGGGGTGAACCGGGCGGTGATCGAGGTGGCCAGCGCGCGCAGGAACGAGGACTTGCCGCACTCGGCCTCGCCGAAGACCACGAAGTGCGGCTCGGTCGCGAAGTCCAGCACCACCGGACGAAGGTCCGCCTCGGACACCCCGACCGGGAACGCCAGGCCGGACGTCGCCGCCAGGTCCAACTCGGCGTACGGGAGCGCCGGCGGCAGCAGGCGTACCCGGGGCGCGACCGGCCCGGACCAGCCGCCGGCGACCGCCTTGACCAGGTCGGCGGTCTCCCCGCCCAGCCCCGCCAGCTGGGGCAGGGCGGCGAGCAGGTGCAGGCTCCCGGCGGTTATCCCCCGGCCCGCCGAGTCGACCGGCACGTTCACCGCCGCCCGGCGGGCGACCATCGAGTCCGAAGGGTCGCCGAGGCGCAACTCGATCCGGGAACCGAAGAGGTCCCGGATCGCCGGCCGGAAGTCCAGCCAGCGCACCGCGCTCGCCACCACGTGCACCCCGTACGACAGGCCGCGGGTGGCCAGGTCGGTGATCAGCGGTTCCAGGTCGTCGAACTCGCCGCGCAGGGTGGCCCAGCCGTCCACCACCAGGAAGACGTCACCGAACGGGTCGGTCACCGGCTGTCCCGCGGCAGCCAGCGCGGACCGGCGCTGCCGATAGGCCGCCATCGACTCGACGCCCAGTTCGGTGAAGCGGCGTTCCCGATCGGTGAGCAGGGTGGCGATCTCGCCGACGGTACGTCGCACGGCGGTCGGGTCGGACCGCCCGGCGACCCCGCCGACGTGCGGCAGGTCGCGCAGCGCGGTCAGACCGCCGCCGCCGAAGTCGAGGCAGTAGAGCTGCGCCTCGGCCGGGGTGTGGGTGAGCGCCAGCGCGCAGATCAGCGTGCGCAGCAGGGTCGACTTGCCGCTCTGCGGGGCACCGACCACGGCGGCGTGCCCGGCGGCGCCGTCCAGCGCCAGCCAGAACAGGTCCCGGCGCTGCTCGAAGGGCTTGTCCACCACGGCCACCGGCACCTGGAGGGCGCCGTGCAGCTCCGGGTTGCCGACGGTCAGACCGCGTACCGGGTCGGTGCCGACCGGCCCGAGCAACTCGTCGAGCGCGGGCGACCGGTCGAGCGGGGGCAACCAGACCTGGTGCGCCGGCGGGCCCTGCCCGGCCAACCGGCCGACCAGCACGTCGAGCAGGCTCTCCGCGCCGGTCTCCTCCTCGGTGACGGCCGGCACGACCGGGGTGGGCGGCTCCGGCACGGGGACGAGATGGGTGGAGAAGGTGAGCAGCCGGTGGGCGCCGGACCTGCCGGCGCCGGACGGGCCGCCCCGGCGGCGGACCGCTCCCGAGACGTACGCGGCCCGGATCCGCACCAGCGGCTCGGTGCCGAAGCGCAGGTACCCGTGCCCCGGCGAGCGGGGCAGCTCGTGCGCGTCCGGCACGCCGAGCACCGTCCGGGACTCCAGCGCGGAGAAGGTCCGCAACCCGATCCGGTACGACAGGTGGGTGTCCAACCCGCGCAGCCGCCCCTCCTCCAGCCGCTGCGAGGCCAGCAGGAGATGGACGCCGAGCGACCGCCCCAGCCGTCCGATCTGGACGAACAGGTCGATGAAGTCGGGCTTGGCGGAGAGCAGCTCGGAGAACTCGTCGAGATCAGCAGCAGCGACGGCAGCGGGGCCAGCGACGCTCCCGCCGCGCGGGCCCGCTCGTAGTCGCGCAGGCTGGCGAAGTTGCCGGCCCGGCGGAGCAGCTCCTGCCGGCGGACCAGCTCGCCGTTGATCGCGTCGACCATCCGGTCCACCAGCGGCTGCGCGTCGGCCAGGTTGGTGATCACCGCGGCGGTGTGCGGCAGCCGGTCGAACGAGGCGAAGGTGGCACCGCCCTTGAAGTCGACCAGCACGAAGTTGAGCTGCTCCGAGCTGTGCGTCGCGGCCAGGCCGAGCACCAGCGTCCGGAGCAGCTCGGACTTGCCCGAGCCGGTCGCCCCGATCAGCAGGCCGTGTGGGCCCATCCCGTCCTGCGCGGACTCCTTCAGGTCGAGCTCGATCGCGCCGCCGTCGGTGCCCACTCCGATCGGCACCCGGAGCCGGTCCCGGCCCGGGCGGGGCAGCCAGCCCTGGTCGGCGGTGAAACTCTCCGGGTCGCCGATCCCGAGCAACTCCGGCAGGCCCAGCTCGGTGCCGGGCCGGGCGTCCGAGCCGCGTACCGCGGTGGCCAGCCGCAGCGGCGCGAGCCGCCGGGCGACGCCTCCGCGTCGGCCAGGTCGAGCCGGTCGGCCGTGCCGACCTCGGCCTGCCCCTCGGCCGAGGTCGACTGCAGCCGGTCGCCACGCAGCTCGAGCAGGAGCGCGAACCGGTCCAGCAGCCGCGGGGGCGGGGTGTCCAGGTCGATCACGGTGACCGCGTCGATGCCGCCGTCGCCGACCAGGTCGGTCGCGCCGGTCAGGTCGCCGCCGTCGAGCACCACCACCACGTGCGGCCCGCCGGTGGCCGGGCCGGCCGGACTGAACCGGGACCGGCTGGCCAGCACCTCGTCGAGGAGTCGCTCCAGGTCGGCGGCCGAGCTGGTGACCAGCCGCACCGGCCCGAGCGCATCGGTCCGGCTGGGGTGGTGGGCGTGCGGGAGCCACTTGGACCCACTCCCAGGCGGCACGCCGCTCCGCCGGCGCAGACCGCGACGAGCAGCTCGTCGGGGGCGTGGAAGACGGCGAGCTGGGTGAGCATGGCCCGGGCCAGCGCCTGGGCGGCGGCCGACCCGTTCGTCCGGCCGGCGGTGTCCGCACCGGGCCGGCCGGCCCCAGGCGTCC
>JAEVHO010000274.1 GCA_016802835.1 Micromonospora sp. ATA32
AGGTAGAGCCCGGCCCGGACCAGGTGCCGGTGGTCACCACCAGCGCGCCCGCGCCCACCGCCACCGCGCCGAGGGCGACCAGCAGCACATCCGCACCGGACCCAGGAGCGGAAGAGCTGGTCACCGAGCCGTTCGGCGGTGCCGCCGCGGGCAGGCTCCACCTGCGACCAGCGGAACGCGTCCACCAGCAGCGCGGCCAGGCCCAGCCCGGCGCCGCCGCCGATCAGCGCGGCCGGCCAGCCGGCCGTCCAGGTCGTCGGAGGCGCGATCGGGGCGCGGGTCAGCATCACCGCGAAGAGCAGCAGGACCACCACCGCGCCGACGTAGATCAGCACCTGCACCCAGGCCACCAACTCGGCGGTGAGCACCAGGTAGAGGCCCGCCAGTGCGCCCAGGCAGACCACCAGGTAGAGCCCGGCCCGGACCAGGTGCCGGTGGTCACCACCAGCGCGCCCGCGCCCACCGCCACCGCGCCGAGGGCGACCAGCAGCACATCCGCACCGGTCACGGTGTCGCCTCGCGGGGGGTGCCGGGCTCGGGGCGTACCGGAGGGGCGGTCGGCCGGGCGGCGGGCGCGGCCGGGACCGCGGCCTTGCGCGCGGCGGTGGTTTCCTCCTTGGCTGGCTCACCGTTCGGGTCGTGCGCGGGCGGCGGCGGGACGGTGCCCATCCACTCGCCGAGGTGGTCCTTGTCGTGCAGCAGGTCCTTGATGTCGTACTCGGCGTACTCGAACTCTGGCGACCAGTAGAGCGCGTCGAACGGGCAGACCTCGACGCAGATTCCGCAGTACATGCAGAGCGAGAAGTCGATGTCGAACTTGTCGAGCACGTTGCGCTGGCGGGGGCGGGCGGCGCCGGGCACCGCCACCTCCTCCTTGTGCGAGTCGATGTAGATGCACCAGTCCGGGCACTCCCGGGCGCAGAGCATGCAGACCGTGCAGTTCTCCTCCAGCAGCGCGATCACCCCGCGCGAGCGCGGGGGCAGCTCGGGGGCGACATCCGGGTACTGCCGGGTGGTCGAGCGGCGGGTCATCGTCTTCAGCGTGACGGCCAGCCCCTTCACCAGCCCCTCGGCGGGAATGCTGCGCTCGCTCATGCCGCCCATCCTGCCCTGTGCCCCCGGCGCGCGCGACCACCACCCGGCAGTTGCTGGCGGTACCGTGACGGGTGGGAAGAACGACCGCACCTGGAAGGACCGACCGATGACCGCCGCGCTGCAGAGCGACTATCCGCCCGAGGGCGGGTGGACGACTGACGATCTGGACGCGCTGCCCGAGGACGGCCGCCGCCGCGAACTGCTCGATGGAGTGCTGATCGTGTCCCCCTCCCCCACCCGTACGCACCAGACCATCGCCGGCCGCCTGATGGTCGCGCTCGAAGAGGACTGCCCCGACGAGTACGACGTGACCCAGGGCGTGGAGGTGCGGATCAACCGCACCCGCTCCTTCATCCCGGACGTGCTGGTGACGACGTCGGTCGCGGCGGCGCGCGAGCCGTCGAAGTACGAACCGCACGAGGTCGTGCTCGCCGTCGAGATCGTCTCTCCCAGCACCCGGTCCATCGACCGGGTGTTGAAGCCGGCGCTGTACGCGCAGGCCGCGATCCCGTTCTACTGGCGCATCGAGGTCGAGGACGACGGACTGGTGGTCCACACGTACAAGATCGACCCGGTGCACGAGGTCTACACGGAGACCGGGCGGTGGACGAAGTTCGTCGACACCGGAGAGCCGTTCCCGGTCAACCTGTCGATCGCCCGGTTGACGCCCCGGCGCCGCTGACCGGACAACGGCCTTGGCCGACCGGTCGGATCAGCCGTTCGACCGTCTGCGCGGGACGTCGAAGACGTTCTTGATCATCTATGCTGCTCCCGCCGACGACCAGGGGGGACCACGGCCGGATGAAGAAGACCACGAGCAGGGTGATCGCGGCGGCCACAGTGCTGGCCGCCGTGCTGTTCGGCACGACGACCGCGCAGGCGGACCCGGGCACCACGATCACCGGCACGGTGACCGACCGCGCGACCGGTACGCCGCTGGCCGGCGCCTGCGTGTCGCTGATGTGGACGTCGGAGCTCGCGATGGCGACCCGGTGCACCGACGACGCCGGCCACTACACCTTCACCGGCGTCACCGACGCGTCCGGCTTCGGCGTCCAGCTCCGGGCCCGGGCGGCCGGCCGGGCCGACGTCTGGTGGCCGACCGCCCCGGACTCCTACAACGCGGACTCGTTGCACCTGGAGTCCGGCGGCACCGCCCGGGCGACCTCAGCATGGTCACCGAGGTCGGTGGCCTCCAGGGGCGGATCACCCATGCCGACGGCACGCCGGCGTTGAGCAGCGAGGTGACGGCCGTCGCCGTTGACGGCGACTGGAAGGCCCGCATCCCGACCGACGCCGACGGGCGGTACCGGCTGGCCAACCTGCCGGTCGGCCGGTACCGGATCGGGCTCGCGCTCGCCGGGCGGGACCCGCAGCAGTGGGTGCCGGGCAAGTCCAACCAGGCCGACGGCACCGTCTTCTCGGTCACCGCCGGGAACACCACCACGGTCGACGACCGGTACGTCTCGGTCACGCCGCCCGAGAGCTGGCAGAAGGGCACGATCGCCGGCCTGGTCACCGCCCGGGCCACCGGAGCCGCGGTCAGCGACGCCTGCGTCACCGCCGTCAACCTCTACTCCGGCACCGAGACCGCCGCGTCCTGCACCGACGCGACCGGACGCTACCGCATCGGGAGCCTGTACTCCCAGAACCAGTACCGGCTGCGGGTGCGGGCACCCGGCTTCCCCGAGCAGTGGGCGAAGGACGCCAACGACTACGACAACGCCACCGAGTACAGCGTCTCGGGCTTCGAGGTGACCACCGTCGACATGGCGCTGCGGGTCGGCGGCGGCACCATCCGGGGCCGGGTGACCCCGCCCGAGGGCGGCACCCTGCCGTGGTCGCTGTATGCGGTGGCCAAGGCGGTCGACGGCTCGTGGCAGGGCGGCGTGGTGGCGGTCGACGGCGAGTACCAGCTCGACCGGGTGCCGGCCGGCGACTACCGGGTGTACTTCTACTCCCTGGGCCGGACGCTCCAGTACCACCCCGGCAAGGCCACCTCCGAGGAGGCGGCCGTCGTCCGGGTCACCGAGGGCGGGGTGACCGTCGTCGACGAGCGGCTCGTTCCGAGCGGGGCGGTGGAGATCGACCTGGTCGACAAGATGACCGGAGCGCCGACCACCGGCTGCGTCACGCTGAGCGACGCCCGCGAGCGGGCCTGCACACCGGCCGGCTCCAACCGGGTCAGCTTCCCCACCGTCTGGGCTACCACCCAGGGGGCGGACAGCGCGGAGGTGGTCCCGTCCGGCCCGTCGTACTGGAAGCGGTGGATCAGGGACATCCGGGTGACCTCCGGCGAGACGACCCGGCTCACCGTGCAGGTGGAGCCGGCCGCGACGGTGCGGACGAGCGTGGTCGACGGCGGCGGCAAGCCGGTCGCCGGCGCCTGCGTCAAGCCGGTCTCCGCCCAGGCGGTGCCGACCACCCCGCTCCGGCAGGAGAATGACAACGGGCGATACTGCTCCGACGCCTCGGGGACGGTGACCCTCGGCCCGCTGCCGGCCGGGCCGACGCAGCTCTTCGTGCTGTCCAAGGCACCGTGGGGCGCCCAGTGGTACACCAGCACGGGCGGCACCGGTGACCGGAACGCCGCTACCCGGCTCAGCCTCGTCGCCGGCCAGGTCTCCAGCACCCCGGCGATCCGACTCGACCGGGCCGGCTCGATCACCGGCACCCTGCAGGGCCCGAACGGCGAGTGGGTGGACGGCTGCGCCCAGGCCGGCGCGGACAGCCCGGACCTGCCGGGCGTCGCCCCCAACGGCTGCACCTCGCACTCGGGCAGCGACCACTCCGGCCGGTACACCGTGACGGGGCTCGGCCCGTACCGGTGGCCGTTGAAGTACACCGGGCGACGGGCCTACACCCAGGACGGGTACGCACCGGAGTGGTCCGGCGACGTGACCAGCCGACACCTGGCCGTCCCGGTGCAGGTGAAGGCCGACGCGACGGTGACCGCGGCGGCGGTGACGCTGGTCCAGGACGCCAGCATCCTGGCGTTCGACCGCGGCCCCGGCGCCCCGAGCTACTGGACGGTCGAGGCGTACCACCCGATCACCGGGGACCAGATGGCGCGGCAGTCGGGGTCGGTTGACGGGTTGACCGGGCTGCCCGCCGGTCCGGTGCTGCTCCGCTACGTGCCGGGCAACGGCAAGGCGTGCTGGTACCTGGCCGGGGGTGCGACGGGTGGCGCAGCCGGCGGCACCCCGCGGCGACCGTGCTGAGCCTCGCCCCGCAGCAGCAGGTCGCCAGCATCAGGCTGGTGCCGGGTAGCACCTGCGTGGCCGTCCCGGTCACCACCCGGACGGGCCCGTCGCGGCCGAGCTGAGCACAAGCCGCGGCCCGCGTCGACGTCCCTCCGGGGCTTCGACGCGGGCCGTCGCCGTTCCCGCCGGCGCCAACCCACCGGTGGCGGGCCGGCCAGTGGAGTCCATTGGCCGGCGATTCGGCTCACACCGGCGGCAGCATCTCCACCCCGAGCTGCTGGAGGAGCTGGAACAGCTCGTTGACGCTCCACACGTCGGCGATCAGCCCGGCCTCGTCGAAGCGCAGGAAGGTCACCCCCGAGTAGCTGACGACCTGGCCGGTCGGCGGAACCGGGCCGAACTGCCCCGCCTGGGTCCCGGCGGCCCGCCAGCGCACCGCCACCCGGTCACCCGACGCCACCAGGTCGACGATCTTGTAACGCAGGTCGGGGAACGCGGTGCGCCGGTCCCGGTGCCAGGCCAGGATCGCCTCCGGGCCGGTCCCGCCCAGCCCCGGGCACTCCGCGGCGATCAGCTCGTACGCCGACTCCTCGCGTCGGGCGTTCCAGAGATCAGCGATGAAGCGTCGGGCGGTCGCCTCCACATCGGTCACCCGGGCAGCCTAACCAGCGCCGGGCGGTGCGCCGGCGGGGCCCGGATCCGCGATGATTGGCCGGACGTGACGTCGAACGGCGGAGGAGGCGGACGTGAGCGACGAATCAGGCGTGACCGGCGGGAAGTACGTCGAGCCGGGCGGCGAGTTCACCCGGGACCAGCGCTACATCGCCACCCGGATCACCGCCGACGGGCGGGACGGCTGGCCGGTCGAGGCCGGCCGGTACCGGCTGGCGGTCAGCCGGGCCTGCCCCTGGGCCAACCGCCTGATCATCGTCCGCCGGCTGTTGGGGTTGGAGGACGCGCTCTCGATGGCGGTGGCCGGCCCGACGCACGACGCCCGGAGCTGGACGTTCGACCTGGACCCGAACGGCCGGGACCCGGTGCTCGGCATCGAACGGCTGGCCGAGGCGTACTTCGCCCGGTTCCCCGGCTACGACCGGGGCATCACGGTGCCGGCCTTCGTCGACGTGCCGACCGGGCAGGTGGTGACCAACGACTACGCGCGGATGAGCCTGGACCTCTCCACCGAGTGGACCGCCCACCACCGCGACGGCGCCCCGCAGCTCTACCCTGAGCACCTGCGCGCCGAGATCGACGAGGTCAACGACGTGGTGTTCCGGGACGTCAACAACGGCGTCTACCGGTGCGGTTTCGCCGGCAGCCAGGAGTCGTACGAGCAGGCGTACCAGCGGCTCTTCGACCGGCTCGACTGGCTGACCGACCGGCTCGCCGGCCAGCGGTACCTGGTCGGGGACACCATCACCGAGGCCGACGTGCGGCTCTTCACCACCCTGGTGCGCTTCGACCCGGTCTACCACGGTCACTTCAAGTGCAACCGGAACAAGCTCACCGAGATGCCGGTGCTCTGGGCGTACGCCCGGGACCTGTTCCAGACCCCCGGATTCGGCGACACCATCGACTTCGACCACATCAAGCGGCACTACTACGAGGTGCACCGGGACATCAACCCGACCGGCGTCGTACCGCTCGGCCCCGACCTGTCCGGCTGGCTGACCCCGCACGGCCGGGAGTCCCTGGGCGGCCGCCCCTTCGGCGACGGCACCCCGCCCCCGCCCCCCGCCGCTGACCGAGCAGGTCGAACCCTCCCATACCCCACCTGCCTGACCCCCGTCCCTCGCCGATCTTGCAGTTCGGGCCCGCGAAAGGCGCGCTTCCTGCCGGGGGCGGCAAGTGCAAGATCGGCGCGGGGAGGGCGGTCAGAGGGCGAGGCGGACGGCGGCGGTGAGGACGAGCTGGGCCAGGGAGAGGGGGACCAGGACGAGCCAGCAGAGCCGCTGGAGCTGGTCCTCCCGCAGCCGCGGGTACGCCACCCGCAGCCAGATGATCACGAAGGCGACGGCGAACACCTTGAGCAGCGTCCAGAGCCAGCCCAGGTACTCGTCGCCGAACGGCCCCTGCCAGCCGCCGAGGAAGAGCACCGTGGTCAGGGCGGCGATCACCACGATCCCGACGTACTCGGCGAGCAGGAAGAAGGCGAAGCGCAGGCCGGTGTACTCCGTCATGTAGCCGAAGACCAGTTCCGAGTCGGCGACCGGCATGTCGAACGGCGGCCGGCGGATCTCGGCGAGCCCGGCGACGAAGAAGATGATCATCGCCGGCGCCTGCCAGACCAGCCACCACGGCTGCCACGCCTCGACGATGCCGGAGAGGCTGAGCGTGCCGGCCGCCATCGCCACCGAGGCGGCGGCCAGCACCAGCGGCAGCTCGTAGCCGAGCAGCTGGGCCGCCCCGCGCAGCCCGCCGAGCAGGCTGAATTTGTTGGCCGAAGCCCAGGCCGACATCAGCACCGCCAGCACGCCGATGCCGACCACGGCGAGGACGAAGAAGAGGCCGATGTCCAGCGGCTGCCCGACCAGGTCGTTCGGCCCGAGCGGGATCACCAGCAGGGCGAGCAGGTAGGGCACCAGGGCGACCGCCGGGGCGAGCCGGAACACCGCCCCGTCCGCCTCCCGCGGCGTGACGTCCTCCTTCTGGACGAACTTGACCCCGTCGGCGATCAGCTGCGCCCAACCGTGGAAGCCGCCCGCGTACATCGGGCCGAGCCGGCCCTGCATGTGCGCCATGACCTTGTGCTCCGCCTGGCCGACCAGCAGCGGCAGGGTGAGGAAGGCCGCCAGCACGCCGACGACCCGGACGGCCAGCTCCAGCCAGGTGGGCATCAGGCCGTACCTCCCTCGGGTGTGGTGTCGTCGGGCCGGGCCGGACGCTCGCCGTCCGTGGGCCGGGCCGGGCGTTCGCCCGGTGCGGGGCGGGCCGGACGCTCCCGGGCCGGGCGG
>JAEVHO010000275.1 GCA_016802835.1 Micromonospora sp. ATA32
GCGGTGGCCGGCGTACCGGCGGGACCAGGTGATCGTCGGAGCCAACGGCAGCCTCACCGCGCAGCACCGGGCCGGTGAGCCGGCGGCGGCGGCTGCGCGCGTTCGCGGCCGCGCTGATCCGGGGCGCCGTCCCACACCCGTGGCCGCCCCGGCCGACGAGGCGGAGCTGGCGCTGACCCTGGCCGCGCTCGCAGGCCGGGAGCTCGACCCGGCCGCGCTGGAGGCCGCGCTGGAGGCCGCGGTGCCCGACGCGCCGGACCGGCCGGACGCCCGCTCCTACCGGGAGCTGGCGACGACCGTGGACCGGCTCGGCCGGGAGCTCGCGGAGGCCGGGGCCAAAGCGCTCTGGTACGAGGAGATGCTCACCTCGCGCGACGACGCGCTCAAGCGGGCGCAACGCATCACCGAGCTGCTCACCGGCTCGGGGCCGGCGCGGACCGGAATGGCGCTGGTCGGCGGGATGAAGGCGGCGCGCCGAACCGCCCGGGTCGTGCTACGGCGGCTGCGCCCGCCCAGCTGAGCGGGCCGGCGTGGTCAGCGGCCCGGCGTGCGGGCTGCGGAGCCGCGATCCGGGGTGGCGGCAGGCCGTGGTCGGCAGCGGTGTCGTACAGCTCCTCCAGCAGGCGGGTCTGCCTGTCGAGGTCGAAGTGGGCCGCCACGTGCCCGCGCGCCGCCTGGCCGAGGCGCGCGCACCGGGCCTCGTCGGTGAGCAGCTGCCGGATGTTCTCCGCCAGCGCCGACCGGTCACCCTCCGCGCAGAGCAGGCCCGTCTCGCCGTGCAGGACCGCCTCCGGGATACCGCTGTGGTGGGTCGAGACGGTCGGGACGCCCAGGCTCGCCGCCTCCAGGATCGTCGTCGGCAACCCCTCGGAGTCGCCGTCCGACGCCGTCTTCGACGGCGCGGCGAGAATCCGCGACCCGGCCATCCGCCGGGCCACGACCGCCGGCTCCTGCCCGCCGAGGAACGTGGCGTCCACACCCAGCTCCGCCGCCCGCCGGCGGACCGCCTCCTCCAGCGGCCCGGTGCCGATGAACAGGGCCCGCGGCCGCAGCTCGGGCAGCAGGGCGAGGGCCTCGACCAGATCGTCGGTCCCCTTCTTCTCCACGAAGCGGCCGACGAAGACGACATCCCACTGCTTCGGCGCCGCCTCAGGGGTGGGCGGGATCGGCACCCCGGTGTGGTGCACGACCACCTTCGCCGGATCCGCGCCCAGCTCGATCGCCTTGCGACGGATGAACTCCGACACCGCGATGATCAGGGTGGCGCGGGCGAACGCGGTCCGCAGGTTCCGCCGGTGCCGGACACCCCGCGGGCCCGAGACGTCGGGCAGCCTCGTCACGTCGTAGCCGTGCAGGGTGATGACCAGCGGGATACCGCACCGCACCGCCGACCCGCTGATCAGCCAACCGTCGCCGCCGAAGTGCGCGTGCACCACCGCCGGGCGGAGCCGGGTCAGCAGGCTGCGCAGCCGACGGGACTCCCCGGTCAGCTTGAGCAGCAGGAATCCCCGCCGACCCTGCCGGCTGTCCGGGTACGCGATGACATCGGTGTCCGCGGCGACAAACGACTCGACCTTGGTGGCGCCCAGGAAGACCGGCTGCCACCGCCGCAGCGCGTTGCCCTGGTTGCGGATGAACGTCTCGGAGGCCATCAGCAGATGGCTCCGCCAGATGACGGCGGTCCTAGCGGCTGGCATCGCGACCGGCCCGGGTCAGCGCGGCGTCGACCGGGGCGTCCGGCAGCTCGGCCGGGATCGGACCGTGGGCGTCCTGCGGATTGGCGCCGGCGGTGCCCCGGCGGCGGCTGAGCACCTTGTCCCGCAGGGTGTGCCGGAGCCGCGGCGGGATCAGCCAGATCTGCGTGAAGGTCAGATACTCGATCACGCCGGGCCGCCCGTGCCGACGGGCCTCGCGCAGCAGCTCGGCCAACACCTTCGTGCTGCGGGTCGGCGCCGCCATCGAGCTGATCACGCTCATCAGAACGGCAGCGTACGCCCGCGGCGTGAGCAGGTCGCGGCTGCGCTTGAGCCACTCCAGCTGCGCCTCCCACGGCGAGGCGAGGCTGATCCGCGGGCGGTCCTCGTCCTGGTGCCAGAGCACCAGGGGTTCGGCGGCGTACAGCAGGTCGACGTCGTCCCTACCCGGTCTCGGGGCAGCCCGGATATCCGCAGTCGGCACCGCACCCGGGCGGTCCTGGTACTCGGGTCAGCAGTCCGCATGGACGCCCGGCTACCCCGGTCAGCAGGCGCGGCCGGCGTCGTGCCGCCGCACCAGCCCGGCCAGCCGGTGCCGCCGTGGGCGCAGGGGCCCCACCAGCGGTCGGGCCGGGTGGCCAAGATCGTCGGCGCGGGGGCCGCCGTGCTGGCCCTGATGTTCGGCTCCGGCGTGGCCGGCGGGGCGCTCGCCCTCGCCGTCGGTGGCAACTCCGGCGGCATCACCCGCACCTACTCGGCCGCCCCGGTGATCAACAGCGCCGACCTGCCGAAGATCGCCGCCTCGGTGCAGGACAGTGTCGTCTCGATCATCACCGACAACGGTGAGGGCTCCGGCGTCATCCTCAGCGCCGACGGCTTTGTGCTCACCAACAACCACGTGGTCGCCTCCGCGACCGGCGACACGGTCAAGGTGGTCTTCGCCGATGGCAAGTCCGCCCAGGCGAAGATCGTCGGCACCGACCCGAAGACCGACCTGGCCGTGGTGAAGGCCAGCGGGGTCAGCGGCCTGAAGGCGGCGAGCTTCGGCGACAGCGACGGAATGCAGGTGGGCGACCAAGTGCTCGCCCTGGGCAGCCCGCTGGGCCTGCAGGGCTCGGTCACCGCCGGCATCCTCAGCGCCCGGGACCGGACCATCCAGGCCGGCGAGGGCCAGCAGCAGGCGCCGCAGCAGGGTGCCAGCTCGATCTCCGGCCTGCTCCAGACGGACGCCCCGATCAACCCCGGCAACTCCGGCGGCGCGCTGGTCAACACCCGGGGGCAGGTGATCGGCATCAACACCGCGATCGCCACCGCCGGACAGGGCAGCAACGGCAACATCGGGGTCGGCTTCGCGATCCCCAGCAACAAGGCCAAGGACGTCGCCGAGAAGCTCCAGCGCGGCGAGAAGGTCAGCCACCCGTCACTCGGCGTCAGCGTGAACGCGGCCGAGGACACCGGCGCGCTGGTGGCCGCGGTCACCCCGGGCAGCGCGGCCGAGAAGGCCGGCCTGCAGCGCGGCGACGTGATCACCAAGTTCGGCGACAAGGTGATCAAGGACTCCAACGACCTGGTCGGCGCCGTCCAGGCCGGGAAGGTCGGCGACCGGGTCCAGGTGGAGTACAAGCGGAACGGGAACACCTCGACGGCAACCGTGACGCTCGCCGAGACGTCCTGACAGATATATCGACCTGCCTCCTCCCAGGCGCGGTGACGGGGCCAAGGGGGTTGGCTCCGTCACCCGCCGCCGTTTTCGCTTCCGGTGCCCCACCCGGGTCGGCCGGACTCACCCCTCCCGGGTGAGCCCGACTCACCCGGCGCGCCGGCATCCTCGGCTCACGGGACAAGCTGCCGACCGCAGGGGAGAGGCGACATGACGGCGACCGCGGCCACCCGCACGGACCGGGACATCCAACGGGATGTGCTCGCCGAACTGGACTGGGACGCCCAGGTGCAACCGAACGAGATCGGGGTGGCCGTCGACGACGGCGTGGTCGTGTTGACCGGCTGGGTGGACAGCTACCCCCGGAGATGGGCGGCGGAGCGGTGCGCGCACCGCGTACGCGGGGTGCGGGCGGTCGCCGACGACCTCGAGGTACGCCTCGCCGGCACCGACGAGCGGACCGACGCGGAGATCGCGATCGCGGCCAGCCGGGCGCTGGAGTGGGACGCTTCGTGCCGGCCGAGCGGCTCGACGGTCACCGTCGCCAACGGCTGGCTGATGCCTCCGGGGCGAGGTGGAGTTCGGCTTCCGAGCGGCGGTACCGCCGAGCGGGAGCTGCGCCGGCTGCGCGGCGTACGCGGGGTCACCAACCTGGTCGAGGTCCGACCCCCCGAGCAGCCGGGCGACGGCGAGGTCCGCCTCGGGCTCCTGCGGGCGCTGGGACGGCGGGTCGGCACGAGCGGATCGTGGCGGAGGTGGACGGGGACACCGTGATCCTGAGCGGGGTGGTCCGCTCCTGGGGTGAACGGGACGAGGCGGAACGCGTCGCCTGGTCCACCCCCGGGGTGCGGCTGGTCGACGACCGGCTGGTCGTGGCCGTTTGACCGGGCCCGCCCCGCCCGGAGCGCCGTTTGCCGTCGCCGGGACGGGGAAAGCGTGTCCGATCGCGCGCACTGGAGCCAACGGGGAGGACTCGTCGCCGTGAAGCACCTGCCGTCCGACCGCTCGGGGGAGCCGCCACTGCGGATAGCCATGGTGATCCCGCCCTGGCTGTCGGTGCCGCCACCCGGCTACGGCGGGCTGGAGCAGGTGGTCGCCGGGCTGGTGGACGCGCTGGTCGGGCACGGCAACGCGGTGACCATCTTCGGGGCCGGGCAACACAACGGGACCGCCGCCGAATTCGTCCCCACCGTGCCGGAGCTCCAGTACGAGCGGCTCGGCGAGTCGCTGCCCGAGCTGGCCCACCTTGCCCGAGTCAACCGTCTGATCAGCCCGGCGGACTTCGACGTCGTGCACGACCACAGCGACCATCGGTCCGCTGGTCGCCGGCCGGCGCTCGGTGCCGACGGTGGCCACCGTGCACGGCAACCCGGTGGGCGAGTACGGCGAAGTGATCAGCAGCACCGCCGACGGCGTCGCACTGGTCGCGATCTCGCACGCCCAGCGCCGGGCGAACCCGACCCTGCCGTGGGCCGGCACCGTGCACAACGCGCTGAACATGGGCGACGTCCCGCGCAAACGCACGCCCAGCCGGGGGCCGGTGCTCTGGCTGGCCCGGTTCAGCCCCGACAAGGGGGCCGGAGGTGGCGATCCGGGCCTGCCGGCAGGCCGGCCTGCCGCTGGTCCTCGCCGGGAAGTGCAACGAGCCGGCCGAGCGCCGCTACTTCGAAGAGGTGGTGGAGCCGCTGCTCGACGAGGACGTGACGGTGGTCTTCAACGCCGGCCGGGCGGCGGCGCTGCAGCTGCTGGTCGACGCCCGCTGCCTGATCATGTCGATCCAGTGGGAGGAGCCGTTCGGCATGGTGATGGTCGAGGCGATGGCGACCGGCACACCGGTGGTGGCGCTGTGCCGTGGCGCCGTACCGGAGCTGGTCCGCCCCGGGGTGACCGGCCTGGTCTGCGACCGGGCGGACGAGCTGCCGGAGGCGCTGCTCGCGGCGACCCGGCTCGACCCGGCGGCGTGCGTCGCACACGTCGAGGAGAACTTCTCGACCGACCGGATGGCGTCCGGCTACGAGGGGGTCTACCGCCAGTTCCTGGCCGACGGCCGTCCGGCCCGGCTGCGGGAGCGGGCGCGGGTCGCGGCCCGGTGAGCCGCCGGCTCACATTCGGGCGGCGCTCAGCTCGCTGATCGCCGGCCTCATGCCAGGATGAACGCCATGGCTGGCGGTCCGGTGGCGTTCGTGCTCGGCGGCGGGGGAGTGCTCGGCGCGGTCGAGGTGGGCATGCTACGGGCCCTGTTCCGCGCCGGCATCCGGCCGGACCTGGTGCTCGGCACCTCGATCGGTGCGGTCAACGGCGCCCTGGTCGCCGCCGACCCGTCCGAGGCGGTCACCGACCGGCTGGTCCGGCTCTGGGCCTCCCCGGAGGCGAGCGAGGTGTACGGCGACTCCGTCGCCCGGCAGTTGCGCCGGTTCGCCGCCCGCACCCACCTGCACTCCCCGCGACCGCTGCGCAAGCTGCTTGAGAAGGAACTGGGCGCGGAGACCACCTTCGCCGACCTGCGGGTGCCGTTCCGCTGCTGCGCGGCGAACATCGAGCGGGCCGCCGAGCACTGGTTCGACAGCGGTCCGCTGGTGCCGGCGGTGCTCGCCTCCGCCTCCGTGCCGGGGCTGCTGCCGCCGGCCCGGATCGACGACCAGCACTACATCGACGGTGGGATCGTCAACTCGATCCCGATCGGCGAGGCGGTCGCCGTGGGCGCCCAGCGGATCTTCGTACTCCAGGTGGGCCGGATCGAACGGGAGCTGGCGCCGCCCCGGCGGCCCTGGGAGATCGCGCAGGTCGCGTTCGAGATCGCCCGCCGGCACCGGTTCTCCCGGGAGCTGGCGGCGCTGCCGGACGGGGTGGAGGTGCACGTGCTGCCGACCGGCGGCGGTGGGCCACGCGACGACAGCCCGTGGGCGTACCGGGACATGGCGGCGGTCGGGCGGCGGATCAGCCGCGCGTACACCGCGTCCCGGCACTACCTGGCGACCCGGCTGGAGAGTTGATGCCGTTGCCCCCGCGGTGGCTGCGCCGGTTGCTCCTGGCGCCCGGCGTGGTGCTGCTCGCCGTCACGGTGGTCACCACCCTGCCGCTCTGGGCGCTGGCCGCCCTCGCCCTCTCGCCGCTGGTCCCGGGCCGGCTGCGCCCGCTGCGCCTGCTCTGGATCGGCTGCGTTTACCTGGTCTGGGACGCGGCCGCGCTGCTCGCGCTCTTCCTGCTCTGGCTCGCCTCAGGGTTCGGCCGGCGCAAGCGGTCGCCGGCGTTCCAGCGGGCCCATTACGTGCTGGCCGGCCGGTTCCTCCAGGTGCTGTTCTGGCAGGCACGCTGGACGCTGCGGCTGAGCATCGACGTGGTCGGCACCGACCCGGACACGGCGCTGCCGGGCCGACCCGAGCTGGTGCTCTGCCGGCACGCCGGGCCGGCGACTCGTTCATCCTGATCCACGCGCTGGTGAACTGGTTCAACCGGGAGCCGCGGATCGTGCTGAAGGAGGCCCTGCAGTGGGATCCCGCGATCGACGTGCTGCTCAACCGGCTGCCGAACCGGTTCATCGCGCCCGGCCCGGACACCGGTGACCGGGTGGTCCGGCAGGTCGGGCACCTGGCCACCGGGCTGGACGACGACGACGCGTTCGTGATCTTCCCGGAGGGCGGGAACTTCACCCCGCGGCGCCGGCTGCGGGCCATCGCCCGGCTGCGCGCCCGCGGCCTGGAACGGATGGCGCTGCGGGCGGAGCGGATGCGGCACGTGCTCGCCCCGCAGCCCGGCGGGGTGCTGGCCGCGCTATCTTCCCGGAGGGCGGGAACTTACCCCGCGGCGCCGGCTGCGGGCCATCGCCCGGCTGCGCGCCCGCGGCCTGGAACGGATGGCGCTGCGGGCGGAGCGGATGCGGCACGTGCTCGCCCCG
>JAEVHO010000276.1 GCA_016802835.1 Micromonospora sp. ATA32
GAAGACCTTGATCACCCACGCCCGCACCCGCAAGGCGCGGTTCCTCGGCTACGACATCTGGACCCGGCAGGCCGACACCTGGCACACCAAGGGCGGCCGCCTTCGGCGCGGAGTATCGAGGCTACGTCCAGTACTACCAGTTGGCCGGGAACATCAACTGGCTCAACAAGCTCCGCGGCGTCATGGAACGATCGATGATGTCGACCCTGGCAGCCAAATACCGCCGCCCGCCATGGGCGATGCGCAACCGCTACCAAGCCACTGTCGTCACCCCACATGGGAAACGCCGGTGCTTCGAAGCAACCCAGCGCACCCCGTCCGGCACGGTGTCCGGCACTGTTGCATTGAGCCATCGTCAAGATCCCCTGCCGCAAGAACTTCGGCAGGGGGTCCACGCTCGTGTTGCTGATGCTGGCCGTCGCGGCAACGAAACGGCGTATAACGGACAGCTGTAGGGGTGCTCCCCAGCGACCGCCAGCCTTCAGGCGGACTTCGCGGCGAAGAATTTCCGGTGCTCGATCAACGCGATCGCTCAACGCAACAGCGCCCTTCGATCGACAGCATCAGTGGGCCACCTCGGTCTTCTTGTGCTCCAGTGCGACCGCGGCCGCGCGGCGCCCTTTCTCGCCGAGGTAGGTGACGATGACCTCGGGGTCAGTGAGGATCCTCGCCGGCGTGTCGGTGGCGAGCACCCGGCCGTTGTGCATGACGACGATCCGGTTGCACAGCGATGCCGCGAGCGACACGTCGTGCGTGACCAGCAGTACGCCAAGGTTGCGCTCGCGCATCAACGCGATCACCTCCATCAGGTGTGCGGTGTCGCTGTGCCCGACGCCCGCGCTGGGCTCGTCGAGCAGCACGATGTGCGGGTCGGCCGCGAGGATCCTGGCGATCTCCACCCACCGGCGGAACGGCGGGGCGATCCGGTCGGCCCGCTGCAGCCACTGCTCCTCGCCCATCGGCGTCAGCTGGAGCGCCGCGCGGGCCTCTCGCGCGAGGTCCTTGTCCGACCGGCCCTTGCGGGCACCCTGCGCGCCGAGCATCACGTTCTCGAAGCAGGAGATGCTGGGGCTCTGTTGCGTTGAGCGTTGGCATGATCGAGGCAGGCTTGAGCAGTGAAGTCATTGACCCGCTCTCGCCCGTGGCTGCCTCCGAAGTCGGCGTTCGCCGGGTTCCGGTTCCCGCCGGAGGTGATCGTCGTCGCGGTGCGCTGGTATCTGCGGTTCAACCTGTCCTATCGGGACGTTGAGGAGCTGCTGGTCGAACGTGGCGTGGAGGTCGATCACGTCACGGTCTACCGGTGGGTGCAGCGGTTCACCCCGCTGCTGGCCGACGCCGCCCGCTTCTGCCGCCACTCGCCGGGTGACAGGTGGCACGTCGATGAGACGTACGTCAAGGTCAACGGGGTGTGGCGGTACGTGTACCGGGCGGTCGACCAGGACGGGCAGGTCGTCGACGTGCTGGTCTCCGCGCGCCGTGATGCCGACGCGGCCCGGCGGTTCTTCCGACGAGCGCTGTCGGCGTTGAGGGTGACGCCCAGGGAGGTGGTCACCGACGCCGCCGCGGTCTACCCCGGGGTGCTGGATGAGCTGATCCCGCAGGCGTGGCACCACGTCGAGCAGTACGCGAACAATCCGATCGAGGCTGATCACAGCCGGCTGAAACACCGGTTGAGACCGATGCGTGGGCTAGGACAAGACAGCACAGGTGATCATCGCCGGACACGCGTTCATGCGGAACCTCCGACGCGGACACTACGAACTCGCCGTCGACGCCCCGCCGGCAACGCGGGTGTCTGCGGCGTTCGCCGACCTCGCCCTGGCGATCTGACATCGGACCCGAGGCGGGTTGACCGCGTCCGTCGATCCCACAACGCAACGGCGCCCCGACCAGATCCTCGACAGCAATCGTGGGAGCGGCCCGCTGCCAGACGGAAAACAGCCGCGTGAATGCCTCCAGGACAAAATGCCCCGACCCTTGCAGAAGACCTGGGGTACAGACGTGCCGACGCGAACTACTGGACCGGACCTTGATCTGGAACCAGCGGCACCTGTGCTCCACGCCCTACGCGAGTTCGAGCAGTTCTACAACGGACACCGCCCTCACCAGGGGATCGCAAACGCACGCCCGTTGTGCCCGTTACCCACACAGATCGTCGACCCGGACAAGATGGCCCGCCTCGACGTACGAAGACGCGATCGCCTCGGCGGCATCCTCCACGAGTACGAACATGCTGCCTGACTTGCCCGGACGACATTTTCGGCAAGAGCAGGGCTGTGAATGCGCCGCAGCTGGTCGCCCTCGTCCGGGCAGGAGCGACATCCACCGGCGGCGAGCTCGTCGAACGGCCCGGGGAAGGACGCGATCGGGCGATCGCCTGACTGTGGCCTGACCGAGCTTGCTATCAGGAGGCGGCCTGATCGGCTCGACCGCTATGGACTGGTTGCGGGGGTGCCTGTGGCGACCTCATCGGGTGTCTGCCGGAGTTGTTGCAGGTCGGCCAGCTTCAGGGCGGGGCCGCCGAGGGGTGGTGCGGTCGGGTCGGCGCGGAGGCCGGCGAGGAAAAGGTTGGCGTGCCGGTGGGCGAGGGCGTTTTGGGTCTCGTCGGGGATCGGTCCGGGCAGTGGCCGGGACAGCCGGGTGAGCAGCAATCCGATGTCGCCGAAGGCCACGTCTGTGCGGAGCCTGCCGGTTTTGTGGGCTTCCGCCAGCAGTTCCTCGACGAGCCGCGCCGAGGTGGTGCTGGCGGCCTTGAGTTGCGGCTCGTCTAGATCGAGCGCGACCAACAGCGTCGGGATCACCGCCGAGGTCCGCAGGTCCAAGACGGCGTGGACGTAGGCGGCCAGCGCGTCGAGCGGGTCTGGATGCTCGTGTCGGGCTCGCTGCACGGCTTCGATGGTGCCGGTCAACGCGTGGAGGGCGACGGCGTGCATGAGGGTGCGGCGATCGGTGAAGCGCCGATACAGCGTGGCGATCCCCACCTCGGCGCGTCGGGCGATCTCTTCCAGTGACGCGCCCGGGCCTTGCTCGACGAACACGTCCCGCGCCGCCTCCAGCAGCCGCTCGTGGTTGCGGCGTGCGTCGGCTCGCATCCGCCCCTCTCCTTCCTGACTCGGCCCCACCCTACCACTAGCCGGAGGGAATCCCTTCGGTTACGGTATCCGGAGGACACTCCTTCGCTTATGAGAGGCGGATGCGATGACCGACGCACGTCCTACGGACGAAACCCGGCCGCGAGGGCAAGGCAGGCCGGAGCGTCGCTGGTTCGCGCTTGTCGTGATCGCCACCGCACAGCTGATGACCGCGCTGGACGCCACGATCGTGAACATCGCGCTGCCCTCCGCCCAGCGGGCGCTGGGGTTCGGCGACGCACAGCGGCAGTGGGTAGTGACCGCCTACACCGTGTGCTTCGCCGGCCTGCTCTTGTTCGGCGGGCGGGTGGCCGACGCCGCCGGCCGGCGCCGATCCTTCCAGATCGGGCTCGCCGGATTCGGGCTTGCCTCGCTGCTTGCCGGGCTAGCGCCTACACTGCCGGTCCTCGCCTTCGGGCGTGCTCTGCAAGGGGCGTTCGCCGCGCTGATCGCGCCGACCGCGCTGTCGCTGCTCGCGGTCACCTTCACCGACCAGCGGGAGCGGACCCGGGCGTTCGCCGTCTACGGGGTGGTGGCCAGCAGTGGCGCGGCGGCCGGGCTGCTGGCAGGCGGCGTCCTCACCGAGTATCTCGACTGGCGCTGGTGCTTGTTCGTGAACGTGGCCATCGCCGGCGTGGTGCTGACCGTCGGCCGCTTGGTGCTGCCCGATCCGCCCCGATTCGGCTCTGCCGGCCTCGACGCCGCCTCGGCCGTGCTGGCCACCGGCGGGCTCGCCGCCGTGGTGTTCGGATGCAACCAGGCCGCCGTGCACGGCTGGGCGCAGCCGATCGTGTTCGGTGCGCTGATCGGCGGGGTGGCCATGGTGGCCGCGTTCGCCCTGCGGCAGGCACGGATCCCCAACCCCCTGCTCCCGCTGCGCATCCTCGCCGACCGCAGCCGCGCTGGCGCCTGCCTCGCCGTCGCCACCGGGGTCGTTGGAGCATTCGGCATGTTCCTCATCCTGACCTACCACCTGCAGGTGGTACTGCACTACTCGCCCGTCCGCGCCGGGCTGGCCGTGCTGCCGATGACGCTGGCGAACGCGCTCAGCGGCTACCAGTTGGGCAACCGGCTGCTGCCGCGCCTCCCGGCGCGGATCCTGCTCGCCGGCGGGCTGCTGGTCGCCGCATCCGGGCTGGCCCTCATCACCCAGCTGACCCCTAACAGCGGGTACCTCGCGACCATCCTGCCTGCTCAGATACTGATCGGGACCGGCATGGGCGCGCTGTTCCCGCCGGCATTCCAGCTCGCCATCAACGGCGTCACCCAACAAGACGCGGGCATCGCCTCCGCCGTGATCAACGCCGCCACCCAGGTCGGCAGCTCCATCGGCACAGCCATCCTGAACACGCTCGCGGTCACCGCCACCGCCACCTACCTCGCCACCCACCCCACCGCCCCGACCCTGCAGCGAGCGGCACTCATCCACGGGTACGCGACCGCAACCGCCTGGGCCACCGGCCTACTCGCGGCCATGGCCGTGCTCGTCTACCTCCTCATCCCCCCACCACGACCACAACCCACCGAGCACAACCAAACGACCCACACGCAGACGGCCAAGGAGGAAAGCTAATGTCCATCCAGCTCAACCACACCATCGTCCGGTCCCGCGACAAGCACGCCTCCGCCCGGTTCCTCGCCAACATCCTCGACCTCCCAGTCGGTGACGAGTTCGGGCCATTCGTACCGATCCGCTTGGGCAACGCAGTGACCCTGGACTACATGACCGTTGACCAACCCCAACCCCAGCATTACGCCTTCCTGGTCGACGATGACGACTTCGACGCCGCCTTCGCCCGTATCCAAGACCAGGACCTCACCTACTACGTCGAACCCGGCGGCCGGCCAACCCGGCCACATTAACCACCGCTGGGGCGGGCCGCCTACGGCGTCGGTCGGGGCAGTGCGGCACTCGTGCGCCCCGACGGATTCCTCGCCTGGCGCACCCCCAAGCCACCCCCCGACACCCACGCGGCACTACGCAACGTCCTCACCCACCTGCTCGCTCAGCCAACGCCACGACACCAACGCCAAGGCATGTCCAATGCCCCACCGCTCAATACCAAGAACGGCATCGACGGAGGTCATGATCTCAGCGCTGAACGCCCCCTTCACTAACACGGAGCCGGCTGCATGAGCCTGTACCGGCGGATCGCCCACGTCTAGCTCAGCGGCCCGCTCGTCAAGCCGGGCCAGATGCCATCACTCGTCCGATGAAGCCCTATCCT
The DNA here is from genome assembly GCA_016802835.1 of Micromonospora sp. ATA32. Lineage (GTDB taxonomy): Bacteria > Actinomycetota > Actinomycetes > Mycobacteriales > Micromonosporaceae > Micromonospora. Next base: position 5,360 of record JAEVHO010000276.1, read on the forward strand.
GAAAGGAGCCAGGCAATGGCTACCGAACTGAACCACACCATCGTCCCCGCGCACGACCCGAAGGCCTCCGCACAGTTCCTCGCCGACATCCTCGGGCTTGAGGTCGGCCCACCCACCGCGCATTTCACCCCTGTCACACTGGCGAACGGAGTCACCCTGGACTTCGACGCCTACGACAAGGTCGACGAGCACCATTACGCGTTCCAGGTCAGCGACGAGGAATTCGAGGCCGACTTCGCCCGCATCCAGCAGGCCGACATCGCCTACTACGCTGACCCCGCCTGCCGCAAAGAGGGCCAGACATACACCGGCAAGAACGGCAACCGCGGCACATATTTCCGTGACCCGAACGGGCACCTCATGGAAATCCTCACCCCAGCCCCGGCGGAGCAGGCCTCAGACAGCACCAAACCAAAATAGAAGGGGGTATCCCGGGCGGAACAGTGTAAGTGGTCCTGACACGCCGGGCTTGCCTGGCGGGAAGGATCGCTTATGTCCGAGATGATCACCTCTCTGTGGAGTTGACGAGGGAACAACAGGAGCTGGCGGCCGAGCTGGTGGCGAAGGCCGCGCGGAGGGTGTGGAGCTGACCGGACCGGATGGGCTGCTGACTGGGCTGACCAAGCAGGTGCTGGAGACGGCTCTGGAGGCGGAGCTGTCGGACCACCTGGGCTATGACAAGCACGATCCTGCCGGGCGCAACCGTGGGAACTCGCGCAACGGCAGGCGGTCGAAGACGGTGCTGACCGACACCGGCCCGGTGGAGAGCGAGGTGCCGCGGGACCGGGATGGCTCGTTCGACCCGCAGGTGGTGCGCAAGCGGCAGCGGCGGCTGGCCGGAGTCAGCCAGATGGTGCTGTCGCTGAGTGCCCGGGGGCTGACCACCGGGGAGAGTGCGCCGTGAGGCGCTGTTGGATTGTGTGGAGGTGAGAGACCTTCTCCGTCGGGCCGTCGCAGCGGTCTGACGAAGCTGGGGGCAGCCTGATCCGGGAGGTGCCGGGGAGGGTGGCAAGCGGCCCTGACAACGCCGGGGCGTGTCAGCACTGCCAGATGGTGCGGGTCCGGCAAGCGAATCGGAAAGGCATACGAGAGGAACCGGCGTTTACGTCTCCTAAGTGGTCACCGGCTCGAACCTGGCGGATCTGGGCCGGTCGCGGTGCGCACCTGCTCTTTCAGACGGGCGGGGAACTCCTGAGCGGGGATTTTCCCTCCGCAGGGAGGCCATGGTGAAGGTCCGCGGCGTAGCCGTGGCGATGCCGCGGGGACAAAGTCGGGTGCCTCCTTCGATGAGCGATCCAGCAGTGAACACGGGAACCGTCCGGCGACGGCTCCCGACGCGCGGGCAGCCAGTCCGATGGTCGGGATAGGCACATCGTCTGCTGAACGCGTCGGGCGGGGCGGAGCCGTCGTAGTACTCCGAGGTCGGGAGAGCCGACCACATGGGGAAGGACGGCAGCGGTTTCGAGAAGGAAGGACGCCGTAATGCCGAAAGACGCGCCACTGAACGGCGGCGCCCTACCGGAACACGTCCGTGAGGACGGGTTCGGGTGGGTATCGGGGATGCAGACCAAGCTTCATCGTTGGCTGCGGCCGATCCTGGCCGCAGGTTCGACGACCTGTTCAACCTCGTGCACGACCCGGCGACGCTGATCGTGGCGTTCGAGCGGGTCGCGGGCAATACCGGGGCGCGGACTGCCGGTTCGGACGGCCTCACGGTCGCCCGGATCGAGCGGGAGATCGGCGTCCCGGCGTTCCTGGACGGCATCAGGTCAGCGGTCAAGGACGGTTCCTAATGAGTTCTGGGAGTGAGCCATCCGGCAAACTCCTGGTGGGTAGGTAGCCGCCGGCAGATGAGCACTCGTGGTTCCTGGACGTTGAGTCCTGAC
>JAEVHO010000277.1 GCA_016802835.1 Micromonospora sp. ATA32
GTGGCCCTGTCCAAGCTGGTCAACTCCCTCAAGGGCGTGTCCAGCCGGCGGATGCGCCAAGAGTTCCCCGACCTGCGGCGCCACTACTACCGGGCCAACAAGCTGTGGTCGGGCTCGTACTTCGCCGGCTCCGTCGGCGGCGCACCGCTGACTGCCGTGCGTCAGTACATCGAGCAGCAGAACCGCCCGGACTAAGGCACTGCTCAGGCCTTGACGGCCCTCCCAGCGCCGGCCTTCACCCCCGCCCCGAAAGGGCGGAACACTGGCCCGCATCCCGGTAGCGAAAGCAGGGCACCTCCTCTGCCCGGCACGCCGCGGTTGATGCCACTCGTCGCCCTTTGGGGGAGATAGGAGAATTGTTCAGACTCTCACCGGTCCGGCTCATTACGGTGTGTTTCAGGTCACCCACACCGTGTCGTACCGGAGGAGAGGACGCGACCATGCGAGTGCCCAGCCGGAGCCCCGGACACCAGCCCGGTCCGTCCGTCGCGTCCACCGCGCCGGCCCGGCGCGTACCGCCGGGCGGGACGCGCGGGTCGGTCGCCCGGACCGTTCCCGACCTCGACGCCTACCGGGCCGCCGTGGCGGATCTGCTGGTCGAGATCGCGCCCTGGCCGACGCGCCGTCGGCCGCGCCCGGCAGGTGCTGCTCGACGAGCGGCTCCGCGAACCCGCGATCGCCGACGTGCTCGACGCCACCTCGCAGGGCTTCATCGGCGCCCGGGAGACCCTGCTCCTGGAGATGGCCCGATACCAGCCGAATCCCCGCAGCTCGGCGCAGGATCTCACCGCGCTGGTCCGGATCTATCTGCTCTCCCGCGTCGATGTGATGTGGTGGCGGGAGGCGCCCACCTTCCTCACCGACACGCAGGTCAACACCAGCTCCGACCTGGTCGACCTGGAGTGGCTGCGCCGGCGGGACCTGCTCCGGTTCCGCTACCAGGAGCAGCCGGCCAGCAGGGTCGGTCGCGCCGTACGCGCCGTACGCCGCCGGCTGCTTCCGGACGCCACCCCGCGTACCGCCGGGCTGAAGTTCCGCCAGGCCCGGCGGGAGATCGTGGCGCTGCTCAACGACATCGGGCGGGAGTTCGCCCTGGCCACGCCGCCGGCCACCCCGCCGCTCTGGGTGACCAGTCTGGTCCGCAGCGCCGAGCACCAGTACCACCTGCGCCGGCTCGGGTACTCCGCGTTGGTGCCCAGCGGTCACTGCCTCGGATACGCCGTCGACGTGGAGCTGGCCTGGTTCGAGCGCTTCGGCGCCCGGGACACGCTGGCCGACCTGCTGCTGGCCCGACAGGAGGCCGGCGAGCTCAATGTGATCGACGAGGGGCAGGCCTGGCACCTGTGTCTCGCGCCGGCCGCCCTGCCTCGGCTACGCCGGGCGTACGAGGCCGAGATGGGGGCATGACGAGGTGTGCGGCATCGCGTTGAGCGTCGGCCGGGAGGCCGATCCCTCGGTCTTCCGGCGTACGCTCGCCGTCCTCGCGCCGCGCGGCGAGGTCACCGAGACCCGGCAGGAGCAGGGCCTGCTCGCCGGAACCCGACGGCTGCGCATCGTGGACCGCAATCGCGCGGTCCAGCCGTGGGTCTCCGACGACGAGCGGTGGGTGCTCTGCTACAACGGCGAGGTCTTCAACCACCACGAGCTGCGGCGGGAGCTGGAGCAGCTCGGCCACCGGTTCCGCAGCGAGAGCGACACCGAGGTGGTGCTGGCGGCGTTCCTGCGCTGGGGTGAGGACGCGGTGAGCCGGCTGCGCGGCGAGTGGGCGTTCGCCATCGCCGAGCGGGCCACCGGGCGCGTCTACCTGGCCCGCGACCCGCTCGGGGTGAAGCCGCTGTACTGGGCGCGGGTGCCGGGCTGCCTGCACGTGGCCTCCGAGGTGAAGGCGCTGGTCGTGCACGGCGCGCCGATCAGCGAGGTGCCGCCCGGGCACCATGGCTGGGCGGAGCCGAACGGACAGGTCCGATTGCGCCCGCACCTCGACCTGCTCACCCTCGGCGACGGGCTGCCCGTGGTGGACGACCCGGACGAGGCCGCCCTGCTCGTCCGGGTCGCCTGCGGGACAGCATCCGGATGCGGCTGGACACCGACCTGACCGTCGGGGTGGTCCTCTCCGGAGGGCTGGACAGCTCGCTGGCCCTGCTGCACGCCCGGGAGATGCATCCGGACTGTGTGGCGGTCACCGTCGGGGTGCCGGAGAGCCCCGACGTGGCGTACGCGAAGCGGCTCGCCGCCGACCTCGGCGTGCCGCACGAGGTGATCGCGCTGCACCCGCGCGACATCCGGCTGGCCGACGTCCGGGAGGCGATCCGGATCTCGGAGCTGACCGAGTATGGCGACATCATCAACGCCGTGGTCTCGGTGCCGATCTTCCGCCGGCTGCGTGAGATGGGGATCCAGGTGGTGCTCACCGGCGACGGCTGCGACGAGCTGTTCGGCGGCTACCCGATGTACCACGAGGTCGGGCCCGAGCGATCCCGCCGGCTCTTCCTGCACAAGATCCGTAACCTGTGTCGTACCGAGCTGCAGCGGGTCGACCGGGCCAGCATGGGCCACGGCGTGGAGGCCCGGGTGCCGTTCCTCGACCTGAGCGTGGTGGAGCTGGCCATGCGGCTGCCGATCGACCTGAAGATGCGCGACGGCCAGGAGAAGTGGATCGTCCGGCGGGCGTTCGCCGACATCCTGCCCGACTACATTCGGCGCCGGCCGAAGAACCCGATGTCGTACTCGTCCGGCCTGCACGAGCGGGCCCGGCTGTACAAGCCGCTCTTCGCCCGGCTGCACCGTTCGTTCGGCTATGACCTGCTGGAACCGGTCCGCCGGGACTTCGACAGCGTGCTGATGCGCTGCGGCAACGACCTGGACCGGGCGATCGCGGACGGGCTGGCCCGGCCGGACTACACCGTCCTGGAGCACACCCGTGACCTGGTCGGGGCGGCGAAATGGAACGCCGCGCCGATGGTGCGCCGACTGGTCGGGCCGCGCACCCGGTGACGAACCGGCGGCGGCTGTCGGAACCGCCTGTCCAGGTGATTCCGACAGGCCGCCGGTACGCGTGGGGCCCGTCAGCCCGCGGGCGGGAACGGGTCGTCCTTGTACGTGTACTCGGTCTCGATCTTGCCGTCCGCGGTGTGCACGACGAGCTGGCTCGGCTCGTTGGCGTTGGCGACCTTGCGGCCCTCCGCTACGGCGGTGTGCTTGGTGTCGTAGGAGCCGATCTCCCTGCTGCCCTGCTCGACCTTCCAGCCGCCACCGTTCGGTACGACGTGGTATTCGTTGCGCTTCATGGTCACCTTCCTCCCATCCGTGCCGATCGAGGTACCCCGGTCACGGATCCGGAAAACCGGCCGCTCTCCGGCTGGTGGACAACCATCTATCCCTCGCCTAGCGTTCAGTAGATATGCGAAGGAATCTGTTGGGCGGCGGACTGGCCCTGCTGCTCGCCGTGACCTCCTGTTCGAGCGCGCAACCCTCGTCGTCGGCGGGGGCCGGGCAACCCCCGTCGCCGGCTGCGGCCGGGACGCCCACCGCCTCCCGGCAGAGTCCCGCCGAGGTCGAGCGGACGCTGGCCAGCCTCCGTCGGGTCGACGACCTGCCGCTGTACGAGATGACCTACGTCGGCGGGTACGACCCAACCGCCGGCACGGACGCCACGCCCGCGAGTCCCTTCGGCTGCTCGCTCTTCGCCGCCACCGGTGACCCGGCCCGGCCGCTCTTCGCCCGCAACTTCGACTGGGAGGCCAATCCCGCCCTGGTGCTGCGGACCGACCCGCCGATCGGGTACGCGACGGTGTCCGTCGTGGACATCTCCTACCTGGGGGTCGCGCGACCCGACCGGCGACCGGCGGCTGCTCAACGCACCACTGCTGCCGTTCGACGGGATGAACGAGCGGGGACTGGCCGTGGGGCTGGCCGCCGATGACGGGGCGACCGCCCGTCCGGAGCCCGGCCGGCCCATCGTCGGCTCGGTGCGCATCCTGCGGCTGGTGCTGGACCAGGCGGCGACGGTGGACGAGGCCGTCACGGTTTTCGGCCGCTACAACCTCGACTTCAACGGCGGGCCGCCGCTGCACTACCTGCTCGTCGACGCCACCGGCGCCTCGGCGGTGGTGGAGTTCGTGGACGGCCGGATGCGGGTCGACAAGGGCCGGAGCGGCTGGCGGGCGCTGACCAACGCGCCGGTCGTCGGCGTACCCGAGCAGCGGCGGCGGGACGACCACCGCTACGGGTTGATCGCGGCCGCGCTGGACAAGGCCGGCGGGACGGTGGAGGCACCGGCGGCGCTCGAGATCCTCAACGACGTCCGTCAGGCGCACACCCGCTGGTCGGTGACGTACGGCCTGCGCTCCGGGGAGGTGCGGCTGGTCACCGCGACCGGCGAGGATCGCAGGTACCAGCTGCCGATGAGCTGAGTCAGCACACGACCGGGCCCGACCCCTGACGGGGCCGGGCCCGGTCTGCCCTCCGGTCAGTCCCGGTACTCGAACTGGGTCTGCACGTTGAGTCGGCTGAAGTGCCTCGTCTTCGCGCCGGGGATCGACTCCTCGTCGATCTCCAGCACATCCAGACCCTTCTGGTCGCTGGAGTAGATGTGTCCGTTGTAGTAATACGCCGACCAGGTGCCGCCGAAGATCGGCTGGGTGTCGGAAACCGGACCCCGCTCCCAGTAGCCGATCTCCTTCGGGTTGGCCGAGTCGGTGAAGTCCCAGACCGAGACGCCGCCCTGGTACCAGGACTGGACCATGACGTCGCGGCCAGGCACGGGAATCAGCGAGCCGTTGTGCGCGACGCAGTTCTCGGTGTCGGCGTTCTCCCGAGGGATCTTGTAGTAGCTGCGGAACACCAGCGAGCGGTCGTCACCGCTGCCGGTGACGTCGTAGATGGCGTCCGCGCCCTTGTCCGGCCCGACCCTCTTGTTGCAGGTCGCCGCGCCGCCACCGCCCAGTTCGTCGGTGAAGACCACCTTGGTGCCGCTGTTGTTGAAGGTCGCCGAGTGCCAGAACGCGAAGTTCTTCGTGTCGCGCACCTGGTCGATCACCCGGGGCGTCTCCCGGTCGGAGATGTCCATCAGGATCCCGTCGCCCATGCAGGCGCCCGCCGCCAGGTCCCTCGCCGGGTAGGCGGTGATGTCGTGGCAGCCGCTGGTCGCCGAGGTGTTGGAACCCTTGTACCCGCCATCGGGGAAGAGGTTCGGCGTGGCCACCACCGCCGCATCGGTCGGGGTGCCCAGCGGCACCTTGACGATGGAGATCGAGTCGTGCGGCGGCTGGCAGTCGGGGTAATCGCCCGAGGGGAAGTACGACGACACGTACAGGTAGACCGAGGTGCCGTCCTTGGCCGGGACGAGGGTGTGGGTGTGCGAGCCGCAGTCGGTCTCGACCGCCTTGACGTAGCGCGGGCTGGTCTTGTCGCTGATGTCGAAGACCTTGATGCCCTCCCAGGACTCCTTGATGGTCGCGGACTGCGCGACGCTGTTGCAGGAGTCGTTGCTGCGCGAGGAGTCGGTGGAGAGGAAGAGGAGGTTGCCGTAGACCGAGATGTCGTTCTGCGATCCGGGGCAGAGCACCTGCGACACGATGGCCGGCGCGCTGGGACGGGCGATGTCGTAGATCACGAAGCCGTTGTAGTTGCCGACGAAGGCGTAGTTGCCCTGGAAGGCGATGTCGCTGTTGGTGGCGTTCAGCGGGGCCTGCTTCGGCAGGTTGGCGATCTGCCGCACGTTGGGGCTGCTGACGATCTGGTCGACGCCGGGGATGGTGTTCGCGGCGCCCACAGTGGCGGCCGACGCCGACCGCGGTGCCACCTCGGCGTTGCTCGGTGAGGCGATCGCGACACTGGTGATGAGGAGACCGGCCGCAGCCAGGCTCACGACTTGGAACCGCCGTGTTCGCGGCGTGGAAAGTGTGATCATCGGCGAGCCCTTCGCAAGGGGAGGACGATTGTCCACACCTTACCGTCCCTTGAGGTCGGTCGATGTGATCTGAGTCACGTGTCGGCGCGTTGGTCAATGGATACCATCGCTGTGACCTCGACCTCAGGGAGTGGCTCATGACCAACCGGCGGGCCCGGACCCTGGCGATCGTCACACTGGCCCTTGTGCTGCCGCTGGTGGTTCTGGTCGTGGTCCGGTCCGGTGACGACCCGCGCGGCGCACGATCCGTCTCCGCCCCGGCCACCACCGCTTCGGCGGGCACGCCCGCCCCGACCGGCCCCGCGATCATCGTGCCGGGGCGGCCGGGTGAGTCGGCCGCCGTCCGCGCGGCCGAGGAGATCGGCGACGTCGGCCCAGCCCCGCACAACTCCATGGACGTCTGGTTCGTGCGGATGATGATCCCGCACCACGCGCAGGCCCTGGAGATGGCCGAGCTGGCCCCCAACCGGGCCGCCGACCCGGATATCCGCGCCCTCGCCGACCGGATCCGGGCCAGCCAGGGGCCGGAGATCGGCATGATGCGCGGCTGGCTGCAGAACCGCGGCCTGCCGGCCGAGGTCGAGGGGCACGACCACGGCACCATGCGCGGCATGCAGTCACCGGAGGCGATGCGCCAGCTCGCCGCCGCGCGGGGCGCGGACTTCGACCGCCTCTTCGTGCGGATGATGACCGAGCACCATCAGGGCGCGGTCCAGATGGCCACTGACCTGCTCAAAGTCGGTTCGGATCTCACCATGTCGGAGTTCGCCAACTCCGTCGCCACCGAACAGGCCGTCGAGATCGCCCGCATGCGCGACCTCGTCGCTGGCTGACGCGGCCCTTCCAAGATCTCTCAATTCGGAGCGGCGGCGCAGGGTCCATCGTGCTCACTGCGGTCTCGGCAGCGTGCAGCGCCGTCGAGGCGAGCGTCGCACCAGATCCGGGTACGCAGGAACGCTCGCTGTTGTCGTCCACTGAGCCATCACGTCCAGCGGCGGCCCTTATCCCGGCCAGCCCGGCCGCCTCAGAGGCCGTCGGGTTACCGGCTGACTGCCGGTGGTTACGGCGAGACACGTCGATGGTCGGTGCTCGACACAGCAGTCATCCCCCGCCATGATCGTGATGTGTGTGCAACAACAATCGTGGCGGGGATGACGCCCGCAGATGCTATCCGTCCAGCGTGACTGACGCGATGTGGGCCGTCCTCGGTCCGCTGATGCCGGTGCGTGACCTGCGTAAAGGGGGACGCCCGCGGGTGTACGACGACCGGTTGATCCTGAGTTCGATCTTCTATGTGCTG
>JAEVHO010000278.1 GCA_016802835.1 Micromonospora sp. ATA32
ATCCAGCAACTGGTCGCCGATCAGCGAGATCGGCGGCGGCACCCATGGTCACCGATCAGCGAGATCGGCGGCGGCACCCATGGTCACCACAACGTCGCCGGCGCGGGCCCGGCGGGCCACCTCGACCGTGGCGGCGTCCCAGGAGTCGACGAAGATCTTCCGCTCGGCCGGCAGTGGCACCGCCTCGATCAGCGCCGCCGAGCCCTCACCGGGCTGGCGCAGCTCGCCCGGCCCGAAGACCTCCAGCAGCACCACTTCGTCGGCGATGCCCAGCGCGGCGGCGATCTCCGCCTGGTTGTCCCGGGTGCGGTAGAGCCGGTAGGGCTGGAACACCACGATCAGCCGGCCGTCGCCGGCCACCTCGCGTAGCGTCTGCATGGCCAGCGTCATCGAGGTCGGGTGGTAGGCGTACTCGTCGTAGACCAGCACCCCGTCCGCGACGCCCTTGCGCTCGAACCGCCGCCGTACGCCGGGGAAGGACGCCAGCGCGGCCTCCGCCGCCGACACCGGCAGGTCGAGCAGGTACGCCGTGAGCACCGCCGCGGCGCTGTTGAGCCCCATGTGCCGGCCCGGCACCGGCAGCCGGATCTCGCCCAGCGGCCGACCGTCCACCTCGGCCAGGTAACGCACGCCCTGGGCGGAGGAGACCATCCCGGACATCCGCAGGTCGGCGTCGGCCGCCTCGCCGTAGGTGTGCACCCGACGGCCCTCCGCGCGCAGCGTCTCGGCCAGCCGGCGCCCACCCGGGTCGTCGGCGCAGGTGATGATGAAGCCGTCCGGATCGGTGAGCCGGGCGAACTCGGCGAACGCGGCCTCAAGGGTGGCGTAGTCGCCGTAGGTGTTCAAGTGGTCGGCCTCGACGTTGGTGATGATCGAGACGTACGGCCGGTAGATCAGGAAGGACCGGTCGCTCTCGTCCGCCTCCACCACGAAGTATTCCCCGGTGCCGTGGTGGGCGCCGGAGCCGACCTCGGAGATCTCCCCGCCGATCACGAAGGACGGGTCCGCGCCGGCCTGCTGCAGCACCATGGTCACCATCGAGGTCGTGGTGGTCTTGCCGTGGGTGCCGGCGACGGCGATGGCGCGCCGACCGGTCATCGCGGCGGCAAGGGCCTCCGAGCGGTGCAGCACGCGCAGCCCGCGTCGACGCGCCTCGACCATTTCCAGGTGGTCCTGGGGGATCGCCGAGGAATAGACCACGGTGTCCACGCCGTCCAGGTTGCCCGGCTCGTGGCTCATGTGGATCGTGCCGCCGAGCGCGCGCAGGCCGGCCAGGGACGGCCACTCCCGCAGCTCACTGCCGGAGACCGGCAGGCCCCGGGTGAGGAAGAGCCGGGCCAGGCCGCTCATGCCGACCCCGCCGACCCCGATCAGGTGGATCCGGCCCAGGTCCTCGGCGGTGACCGTGCCGGCCGGGGTGAACGGCGCGGTGTTCATGACGGGTACCTTCCAGTCGCGGCGTGCCCGGTCATCACTGAGCCTTCTTCGTTCGCGACCGCGGGGCTCGCAAGCTCACTCCTCGCGCTCACCGGGCCACCGATGTTCGCGACTGCGGGGCTCGCAAGCTCACTCCTCGCGCTCACCGGGCCACCGCCTCGTAGACGAAGTTCAGCAGGGCCACGTCCCCGTCGCGCCGCCCGTACGCGGCCGCGGCGGCGCCCATCGCGGCCAGTCGCCGGTGGTCCCGGATCAGCGGGATCACGGTACGCTCCAGCCAGTCGGGGGTGAGCTCGCCGTCGTCGACGAGCAGCCCGCCACCGGCCTCCACCACGGGCAGCGCGTTGCGCTTCTGCTCCTGGTTGCTGTGCGGGTACGGCACGTAGATGGTGGGCAGTCCGATCGCGGCCACCTCGGCGCAGGTCATCGCGCCACCGCGGGCCAGCATCAGGTCGGCGGCGGCATACCCCAACTCCATCTCGGACAGGTAGGGCAGCGTCACGTACGGGACCGGCAGGTCGGTGGGGACCGGCACCGGCTCGTTGCGGGGCGCCGATCACGTGCAGCACCTGCACACCGGCCCGGGCCAGCTCCTTGGCGCCCCCGGAGACCGCGAGGTTGATCGAGCGGGCGCCCTGGGAACCGCCGGCGACGAAGAGCGTCGGCAGGTCCGGCCGGAGTCCGAAGTGGGCCCGGGCGGCGGCCTGGCTCGCGCCCCGGTCCAGGCCGGCGATGCCCCGGCGCAGCGGCACGCCCACCACCCGGGCGTCGCGCAGCGCCTCGGCCTGGGCCGGCTGGTGCGGGAAGCCGACCGCGACGTGGTTGGTGAACTTCATGCCCATCCGGTTGGCCACCCCCGGCGGGACGTTCACCTCGTGGATGACGATCGGCAGCTCACGGCGCCACGCGGCGAGGTAGCCGGGCACCGAGACGTACCCGCCGAAGCCGACCACGACGTCGGCCTGGACCTCGTCGATCACCTTGCCCGCGGCGCGGGCCGCCTTCCACATCCGGTCCGGGGTACGCACCAGGCTCATGCTCAGCGACCGGGGCAGCTGGTACGCCGGGATCTGCCGCAGGTCGTAGCCGTGCGGCGGGATCAGCTCGTTCTCCAGCCCCTTGGGGGTGCCCAGGCAGGTGATGCGGACGCCGGGGTCGTGTCGGCGCAGGCAGTCGGCAAAGGCGAGCAACGGGTAGATGTGCCCGCCCGTACCCCCTCCGCAGAGCACCACCGAACGCAGCGGACCCATCAGCGTCTCCTCTCGCTCGCCGTCCCGCCGCGCGTCCGACCCTGCCGGCGCCGCGGGGAGCGGCCTCGTCCTCCCGCCGCGCCCGCGACCGGGGTACGGACCCTCGGTCAGCCGGCGGCGTCACGGCCGGCGACGCCGACCCGGAAGCGGCGGCAACGGGGCCCAGAGTAGTCGGACCCATCGGGCCGGTGGACGGGCATGCAGGGCTCGGGCCGCATCGGGTTCGGCGCGGGCGAAGGAGGCGAGCATCCCGATCGCCGCGAGGGTGACGACCAGGGCACTTCCGCCGTCGGAGATGAACGGCAGCGGCACGCCGGTGAGCGGCATCAGGCCGATCACCCCGCCGACGTTGATCACCGCCTGCCCGATCAACCAGGCGGTCGCCCCGGCGGCGGCGAGCCGGCGGAACGGGTCCTCCACCCGCCGGGCGATCCGCAGTCCGGTGTACGCCAGCACGGCGAACAGGGCGAGGATCACGGCGCAGCCGACCACCCCCAGCTCCTCGGCGACGACGGCGAAGATGAAGTCGTTGTGCGCCTCGGGCAGCCAGCCGAACTTCAGGCTGCTCTTGCCCAGCCCGACGCCGAACCACCCGCCGTGCTCGATGGCGTTGCGGGCCTGGCTGATCTGGTAGCAGCCCGCCGCGAAGCACTCATGCGGGGGCGGCGGGTTGATGAAGTAGGTGAGCCGGGCCAGCCGGTAGTTTTCCTGGTTCCGGGCCCCGGAACCGGCGCCCAGCGAGGCGGCGGCGACCAGCAGGCCGACCCCGGCCACCCCGAGCGCGGCGAGGACGGCGAAGACCCGGGCCCGCACCCCGGCCGCCCAGAGCAGCCCGACCACCAGGGCCAGCAGGCAGAGCATGGTGCCGACGTCGTTGTAGCCGACCAGGACGAAGAGCAGGCCCACCACCGGGAACAGCGGCGTGGCCAGCTCCTTCCACCAGCCGAGCCGGGCACCCTTGCGGGCCAGCACGTCGGCCCCCCACAGCACCAGCGCGAACTTGGCCAGCTCGGACGGCTGCAGCTGGATGCCGCCGATGAACAGCCAGAGCAGGTCGGCCCGCAGCGGCCCGACCCGCTCCACGCCGGCCAGCGAGTTCAGCGCGAGCAGCAGGTTGAGCACCAGCAGCAGGACCACCGAGACGCCCAGCGCCGGTCGGGCGACGGACCGGAAGGTGCTCGACGGGAGCCGCTGGCAGGCCCAGAACGCGACGACGCCGATCACCGCGAAGATCGCCTGCTGGGTGAAATCGGCGAAGGCGTTGCCCTCCTCGGCGTAGTTCTTCACGCTGGTCGCCGAGAAGACCATGGTCAGGCCGATCACCAGCAGCAGGCCGGCGCTGGAGATCAGCAGGTAGTAGGAGGCCAGCGGCCGGGCCAGCAGCCCGCGCCAGGGCGGCCAGCCCACCGGTCAGCCCGCCCGCCAACCCGGGCGCACGCCGGGCGGGTCGACGGGGTGTCCCGCCCCCGCCGTCCGTCGTGCCGTCGCGTCCGTCGTCGTCGTGCCGGTCCCTCGGTCCTCCCCCACCCGCCCATCATCGCGGGTCGGCGGGGCTACCTCCGGCGCAACCGGCCGGTCGGCGTGTCGGAACGCGAGCAGGGGCCCCGGTCGACTCACGTCGAGGGGCCCCTGGCGGCGCGGGCGTCGATCAGGTGACCGCGGCGAGGAACTCGCTGTAGAACAGGCCGAGCGCGATGGCCACCCCGATGCCGGCGATGATCCAGAACCGCACCACGATGTTGACCTCGCTCCAGCCGGCCAGCTCGAAGTGGTGCTGCAACGGCGACATGCGGAACACCCGCTTGCCGGTGGTGCGGAAGGAGATGATCTGGATGACCACCGACATCGTGATGATCACGAACAGGCCGCCGATGATCGGCAGCAGCAGGATGGTCCGGGTGGACATCGCCATGCCGGCGATCAGGCCGCCCAGCCCCAGCGCCCCGGTGTCGCCCATGAAGATCCGCGCGGGCGAGGTGTTCCACCAGAGGAAGCCGACGCAGGCGCCGGCCGCCGCGCCGGCGATCAGCGCGATCTCCAGCGGGTCCCGCACGGCGTAGCAGTAGGCCTGGCTGTAGTTCGGGTCGGCGCACCAGTGCCGGTACTGCCAGAACGCGATCAGCGCGTACGCGGCGAGCACCATCACCGAGGCGCCGGTGGCCAGGCCGTCCAGGCCGTCGGTGAGGTTGACGCCGTTGGTCGCGGCCATCACCACGAAGATGATCACGATCACCGAGGCGATCTTGCCGATCTCGAGCGCCGGGATGTCCCGGATGAAGCTCAGCGTCGTGCTGCCCACCGTCTCGGTGTTGGTGGCCGTACCGCTGGCGTCGGTCATGCTGCTCGGGAAATAGAGCGCCACGATGCCGAAGGCGGCGCCGACCAGGATCTGGCCGAGCAGCTTGCCGCGCTTGTTCAGCCCGGCGCTGTTCTTCTTGCGCACCTTGAGGAAGTCGTCGAGGAAGCCCACCGCGCCGGAGAAGACCATCAGCCCCAGCAGCACCAGCGCGGTGATGGTCGGCTCGACCTGGGCGATCTGCTGGTCCGGCAGGGTGGTCAGGGCGAGGTGCCCGGCGACGTACGCGATGACCGTGGCGAGGATGAACACCACGCCGCCCATCGTCGGCGTGCCCTTCTTGCCCTGGTGCATCGCCGGGCCCTCGGCCCGGATCGGCTGGCCGGCCTTGAGCCGGGTGAACACCTTGATCGCGATCGGGGTGCCGAAGAGCGAGATCAGGAAGGCCACGCCGACGGCGACGATGACCGCCCTCACGAGCTGACCCCGTTCCCGGTGGCGTCGGCGCGCAGCGCGTCGGCCACCTCCCAGGTGCGGTACCGGGAGCCCTTCGCCAGGACGACATCGCCCGGCCTCAGTTCGCTCCGCAGCACCTCGACGGCCGCCGCCTGATCGGTGAGCAGCACCGATTCTCCTCCCCAGTCACTGACCGCTGTCGCACCTTCGTGGATCGGCGCCGCCGGCTCGCCCACCACGAGCAGCCGGTCGACGCCCAGCTCGGCCGCGAGCCGGCCGACCTCCATGTGCCCGTCCCGCTCGTGCCCGCCCAGCTCGGCCATGTAGCCGAGCACGGCGATTGTCCGCCGCCCGGCCCCCATGCCGGCCAGCGCCCGCAGCGCCACCGCCATCGAGGCCGGGTTGGCGTTGTACGAGTCATCGATCACCGTGATGCCGTCGGCTCGCTCGAAGACGTCCATCCGACGGCTGGACACCAGCCCGAGCTGGCCCAGCGCGGTGGCCAGCTCGGCCAGCGGCATCCCCAGCTCGCGGGCCACCGCCGCGGCGGCCAGGCTGTTGGAGACCTGGTGCCGGCCCGTCAGCCCGAGCCGCACCGGCGCACTGCCCTCCGGCGTCACCAGCGTGTACGACGGCCGCCCCCGCTCATCGAGCGTCACGTCCGCGGCCCGGACGTCGGCCCGCGCGGACTCGCCGTAGCGGACCACCCGGGCGGCGGTGCGCGACGCCATCGCGTCGACCAGCGGGTCGTCGGCATTGAGCACGGCCAGCCCGTCCGCGGGAAGCGACTCGACCAGCTCCCCCTTGGCCAGCGCGATGTTCTCCACCGAGCCGAACTCGCCGATATGCGCGACCCCGACGTTGAGCACCACCGAGATCCGGGGCGGCACCACATCGCACAGGTACCGCACGTGCCCCACCCCGCGGGCGCCCTTCTCCAGCACCAGGAACCGGGTCTCCGGGCCCGCCCGCAACGCCGTGTACGGGTGCCCGAGCTCGTTGTTGAACGACCCGGGCGGCGCCACCGTCGGGCCGAGCCGGACGGTGAGCTGGCCGATCAGGTCCTTGGTGGTGGTCTTGCCGGAGGAGCCGGTCAGCCCGATCACGGTGAGCCCCGGCAGCCGGTCCACCACCGCGCGGGCCAGCCGGCCCATCGCCGTCAGCGCGTCGTCGACCAGCAGCATCGGCACGCCCGGGACCTCCCGGGTGCCGAGCACCGCGACCGCGCCGGCCTCGACCGCGGTCGCGGCGTAGTCGTGCCCGTCGACCTTCTCGCCGGGGAAGGCGACGAAGAGCGCGCCGGGGACGACCTTGCGGGAGTCGAACTCGACGGGGCCGGTGACCCGGGCGTCGGGGTCGGCGCCGACCAGCCGCCCGTGCACCGCGGCGGCCACCTCGGCCAGGCTCAGCGTGATCACTGCGAACCCGCCAGGTGCCCGAAGCGGGCCCCCAGCGCCTCGGCCAGCTCGGTGTGGTCGTCGAACGGGAGGACCTCGCCGGCGACCTCCTGACCGCGTTCGTGCCCCTTGCCGAGCACGGCGACCACATCCCCCGGCCCGGCGAGCCGGACCGCCTCGTCGATCGCCGCGCGCCGGCCCGGCACCTCGATGATCCGCGCCGGGGTGCCGGCGGCGAAGGCTCCGGCCAGCACCTCCGCCCGGATCCCGGCCGGATCCTCGGTCCGCGGGTTGTCGTCGGTCACCAGCACCACGTCGGCTCCCTCCGCCGCGGCGACGCCCATCACCGGCCGCTTGCCCCGGTCCCGGTC
>JAEVHO010000279.1 GCA_016802835.1 Micromonospora sp. ATA32
GGCCCGCGCCCGTCGCGGTCCGTCCCGTCCCGGCTGCACCGCCCCCGTCGGCGCCCCCGTTCCCGTCCAGCTGAGGATCGCCCGTGACGTCCGAACACCCCGCCGCCGAGCATCGACCGCTGACCACCGGGGCCGAGCGTCGAGCACTGGTCACCGGAGCCACCGCCGGCATCGGGGCGGCGTTCGCCCGCCGGCTGGCGGCGGACGGCTGGCACCTGGTGCTGGTGGCCCGGGACGTCGCCCGCCTCGACGAGAGCGCGGCCGAGCTGACCGGGCGGTACGGCCGGCAGGTCGAGACGATCCCCGCCGACCTGTCCACGGACGACGGTTGCGCGAGGATCGAACGCCGGCTCGCCGATGGCTCGCCGATCGACCTGCTGGTCAACAACGCCGGCATCAGCCTCAACACGCCGTTCCTGCGCTCCACGGTCGAGGACGAGGCCCGGCTGCTGCGGCTGAACGTCCACGCCGTGATGCGGTTGACCCTCGCCGCCCTCCGGCCGATGACCGAGCGGCGGAATGGGACAGTGATAAATGTCTCTTCGGTCGCGGGCTTCGGAGCGGTCATGCCCGGATCGACGTACTCCGCGAGCAAGGCGTGGGTGACCAACTTCAGCGAGTCCGTCGGCCAGTCCGCCCGACCGTTCGGCGTACGGGTAATGGCGCTCTGCCCTGGCTACACCCGCACCGAGTTCCACGACCGGGCCGGCATCAACATGTCGAAGACCCCGGAGTGGATGTGGCTCCAGGCCGACGACGTGGTCGACGAAGCCCTGCGTGACCTGCGAAAAGGCAAGATGGTCAGTGTTCCCGGGTGGCGTTACAAGCTCGCCGTCGCCGGGCTCCGGCACGCTCCCCGAGGCCTGCTGCACCGGGTCTCCCGGGACACCCGTGGGCGGATCGGCCGCGAGGAGAGCTGACCGGCCGACCGGCGGCGATCGCTCCCCGGATGGTGACCGCCCTGCGGCGACCGGGTGGCCGGTCACGCAAGGTAGTTGAATATCGCCAACTATCGGTCCCTCGCAGGGTGGATGGGGCGGACCCCCCACCCGGCTCCAAGACTTGCGCAGTACCCTTTACCGCCATGGGGGACCACGACGACCTGCGTAAATTGATTGCCGACCTGGCTGTGGTCCATGGACGGGTGGTGCTCTCCTCAGGTCGCGAGGCAGACTGGTACGTCGATCTGCGTCGCGTCACGCTCCATCACCGGGCCGCGCCCCTGGTTGGCCGGGTGATGCTTGACCTGACCGCAGACTGGGAGTACGACGCGGTCGGTGGCCTGACGTTGGGTGCGGATCCGATCGCGTTCTCGATGCTGCACGCCGCCTCGGCGACGGAACGGTCGTTGGACGCGTTCGTGGTCCGGAAAACGGGTAAGGCGCACGGTCTGCAACGTCGGATCGAAGGTCCCGATGTGGCCGGGCGACGGGTATTGGCGGTTGAAGATACTTCGACGACGGGTGGCAGTGTGCTGACCGCCGTCGAGGCGTTACAAGAGGCCGGGGCCGAGGTCGTGGGCGTGGCGGTTATTGTTGATCGTGGCGCCGGCGACGCGGTGCGAGCCGCCGGACTGCCGTATCGGGCGGCCTACACGTTGGCTGACCTCGGCCTTGTGGCGTAAAAGTTTACCGATTCAGATCTGCTGATATGCAGGCGGATCGATGCTGCTGGTGGAAGGATGGAATACGTGGGAACTGCGTTGGCTGAAATGACTATGCCTCAGATCTCGCCGCTTGCCGGCGAGCCGATCGAACGTGCCGACGCCGAGCGACTTGCGGGGGTTCTCAAGGCCCTCGCTGACCCCGCTCGGCTGCGGCTGCTCAGCCTGATCCAGTCGGCTCCCGAGGGCGAGGCGTGCGTCTGTGACCTGACCGCGCCCCTCGGCCTCTCGCAGCCGACGGTCAGCCACCACCTGCGCATCCTCACCGAGGCCGGCTTGCTGGAGCGGGAGAAGCGTGGTGTCTGGGCGTACTACCGACTGGTGCCGAGCGCGATCGCCACGATCGCGGATCTGCTGACCCCGCCGCGCAAGCGGGCCACCAAGAAGGCCCGCTGACGCTGGACTTCCGGGCCGCTCCCTAGTCGGGGCGGTGTCGGGTGGCGTACCAGGGGTGGCGCCACCACGGTGCGGTGAGGCACGCCCGTTCGCGGGTACGTCGCTGATCCGCGCTCCCGGGATCTCCGGACTGGCGTACCGATGGCCGGTTCCCATACGGGACCCGGCCATCGGCGTACGCCGGATTGGTCAGTGACCCTGGCCGTGCTCCGGACGCCGGCCGTCGCGCGGCTGCTCGTCGTCGTGGTCGAAGGCCTCGCGGACGGCCTCCGCGGCACCGGCGGCGCTGGCGGCCGCGACCACCGCGACCGCCTCGCCGCGCTTGCGCGCCCGCCGGTCCTTGAGGAACTCGATGATGATCGGCAGTACCGAGATCAGGATGATCAGCGCCACCACCGGCAGGATGTAGCGGTCGATCTTGTCGCCGATGGCGTTGTAGATCTGCTCGGCCAGCAGGTAACCGATCAGCAGGATGCCGTCCACCCACAGCACGGCGCCCACGATGTTCCAGATCAGGAACTGCCGGGCCGGCATGCCGAGCACCCCGGCCACCGGGTTGAGGAACGTCCGGACGATCGGGATGAAGCGGGCCAGCACCACGGCCTTCGCCGGGCCGAACTTCTGGAAGTAGTACTCCGCCTTCTCCACGTACTCCCGCTTGAACATGCGGGAGTTGGGGCGCTCGAACATCCGCCGGCCGTAGCGGGCACCGAGCCAGTGACCGAGCTGGGCGCCGAGGACCGCGCAGATCGGACCGCCGATCAGCAGCCCGACCAGCGGCAGCCGGGTCCCGTTACCGAAGATCGCGTCCGCCACCGGCGACGCGGCGACGCCGGCGAGGAAGAGCAGTGAATCGCCCGGGAAGAAGAAGCCGATCAGCAGGCCGGTCTCGGCGAACAGGATCACCCACACGCCGATCAGCCCGAACGTCTGGAGCAGGCTCTTCGGGTCCAGCGGGTTCAGGGCGATGCTGTCGGAGACCACCCGGGTCTTTTCTGCTGTGTCCACGGCCACACAGGTTACCGAAGTCCCGGCCCGGCGCCGCCCCGACCCGGGCCGTCCGGTACGTGGACCACCAGTCCGTGGCCGCGACCACCGCCGCCCCGCCGGCCAGCTTGACCACCCGCCGCCGGGTACCGGTGAAGAACGCCGGGTCGTCCGCGAGCAGCCGGTCGGCCAGCGCGGGTGGCCAGCCGTGGCCGAGGTGGGCGTCGCTCGCCGCCCGCCGGCACGACGGAGCCCCGCCGACCGGGTGGTCGGCGGGCTCGGGTGGTGCGGGACGGATCAGGCCACGAAGCGGGTCTTTCGGCGGCGGGCCACCACGTAGCCGCCGATGCCGGCGGCGACCAGCAGGGCGCCGATGCCGGCGATCAGGCCGGTGGCCGCACCGGTGATCGGCAGGCTGCCGCCGTCACCGCCGCCCTGGCCGGCGCCACCGCCGGTGCCCGGCTCGCCGGAGGTGCCAGGGGTCGGCGTGGCCGGGGTGGTGGGGGCGGGGTCGCCCAGCTTCACCACGAGGGCCGCCTCGTTGTTGGCCACCTGCGGGTCGCCCGCGATCTGGGTGTTCACCTTTCCGGAGGTCTCCCCGCTCAGCTCGTCGATCTTCAGCATGAAGTCGTACGAGTGGGTGTCGCCCTTCTTGAGGTCGCCGAAGCTGATGCAGCCGTAGAGGGCGGCACCGGGCTCGCCCGCGTGCTCGAACGGGTCCCACGGCTGGTCACCGTCCTTGGCGTACGGAGCGCACTCCTCGGAGACCTCGACGGCCGTGGTGCCCTTCGGAACCTCCACCACCAGCGTCGGCCCCTGCTCCCGCCAGGTCTCCACGGTCGCGGGGCCCAGGTTCGTGAACCCGGGGCTCACCTTGACCTTGTCGCCCACCCGGCCGGTCGCCGTGGCACCGGCGGCGGCCAGGTCGGCCGTGTTGTCACCGAGGACGGTGATGCTGACCTCGGTGAAGCTGTTCCACTTCTCGACGTCGGTCTGCGGGACGAGCGACTGCCGTGCGGACGACTCCTCGACCAGGCTCAGCTTGCCGCCGGTACCCGGGGCGCCAGGCGGCACCGGGTACTCGTTCGCCACCAGGGCCCAGTCGTCCTTGGTCCACCAGTCGACGTAGTTGTACAGCTCGCTACCGGTGCGGGCCTCCTTGTCGACCTTCACCGGCAGTGAAGTGGAGAGCCGGTAGCTCCTGCCCGGCACCAGGTCGGTGTCGAAAGTGCAGATCGCGGCCAGGCCCTCGACGTTCTCGCAGTTGCTGAAGTTGCCCGCGTACGGGCTGAAGTAGTCGCTCTGCAGGCGGAGCACCGCGCCGTGCGCGGTCTCCGGGCCGGAGTTGCGGACGACGGTGCCGACCAGGCCCGCGGTGGCACCGGGCTTGGCCGCGAAGCTGTCCTCCGGCTCGCTCTGCAGGTCCACGCCCTCGGCAACCGTGACGCTGACCGTGCGGCTCGCGGTCATGCCGTCGCCGACCGCCTTCACCGCCAGCTCGGCCTTCTGGCCCGGCTTGGCGTCGGACTTCGCGTTCAGGTAGTAGTCGAAGCTCGGAATGCCGTACTCGCCGGCCTCGGCCACGCAGTGCAGGTTCGCGCCGGTCTGGTCGCAGTCCCAGCCGAGGGTGGCCACGTCGAGGGTGGCGAAGTCGTCGACCTGCGACAGGTCGAGGTCCAAAGTGACCTTCTTGAGGTCGACCTCCGGCGAGTACGCGGCGATGTAGCCGTACGCCACGTGGTCCGGGGCGACCAACAGGTCCCACGCCGCGACCTCGAAGGTGTCGTCGGCGTACGCGGGGGTGGCGGAGGCGGCGACCAACGCGCCTGTGACGGCCAGCCCGGCGAGCCAGCGCCGGGCGGAGTGCTTGAGCATTGGGGGGTTTCCTCCGTGGGGTGACAGGTGGCGCCCGCGGATCTTGAGAGATCCTTAAGCGTCCCCGCCGCCCTGACCAGCCGACCGGTCCCGGGAACGGGCCGAACGGATGACGGTCTCGGTGCGATATTTCTCCGCGCCCGCGTCCGTCATCAGGGCAGGACACCGGATGGCGGCGTACCCGGAGGGAGTCACCGCTCAGCGGTAGTCGTCCTCGTCGGCGCCGACCACCCGGGCCTGCTCCATCGCGTCCCAGTCGTCGACCTCCAGGCCGCGGTGCGGCTCGGTCTCGCCATCGGCGGGGTCGGTGGAGGTGGCCTGCTCGACCGCGTCGGCCGGCTCCGTCTCCAGGTCCCGCTCCTCTGGAGCGAGGTGGTCGCTCGGGGCGAAGTCCTCGTCGGGCTGACCCATCGTCCCTCCCTGGGTCTCGGCGGACAGCTACCCACCCACCGTACGGGCTGGGCAGGCAGCGCGCTCGTAGGCGGGAGGAAGCGGAGTCGCCGGATCGCCCCACCGGGTCCGGTCCCCGGTGCCAGGATGGACCCGTGGCCTTTCTGATCCGGCTGGCGATCACCGCGGTGGCGCTGTGGGTCACCACGTTGATCGTGCCCGGGGTCCACGTCGGCGGCCGGTCCGGCGGCAACACCGTGCTCACCCTGATCGTGGTGGCGCTGATCTTCGGCGTGGTCAACGCGGTGCTCAAGCCGGTCATCAAGGCCGTCGGTTGCGTCTTCTACGTGCTTACCCTCGGCCTGTTCGCGCTGGTGGTCAACGCGCTGCTGTTCCTGCTGACGGACTGGATCGCCCGCGGGCTCGACCTGCCGTTCAGGGTGGACGGTTTCTGGGCCGCCTTCTGGGGCGCCATCGTGATGGCGGTGGTGAGCTGGCTGATCAGCGTCGTCGTGCCGGACAGCCTGGAGGGCCGGTGAACGTACCGGATGGACGCCGGCCGGCGGTCCCCGTGGGCGCGTACCGGGTCGGTTGCGCCGGTGGACCGCTGCTACGGGATACTGCCGACGGTGGACAGCGCGGTCCGGCGCACCCATGGAAGACAGCGGCCTGCACGGCCGAGAGCGGTAAGTAAGGAGCGTTAGACATGCCCATCGCTTCCCCCGACGCTTATGCGGAGATGCTGGACCGCGCCAAGGCCGGCCGGTACGCGTACCCCGCGATCAACGTGACCTCCTCGCAGACCCTGAACGCGGCGCTGAAGGGCTTCGCCGACGCGGAGAGCGACGGCATCATCCAGGTCTCCACCGGCGGCGCCGAATACCTGTCCGGCCCGTCCGTGAAGAACATGGTCAGCGGCGCGGTCGCGTTCGCCGCGTTCGCCCGCGAGGTGGCCAGGAACTACCCGGTCAACATCGCGCTGCACACCGACCACTGCCCGAAGGACAAGCTGGACAAGTTCGTCCGGCCGCTGATGAAGATCTCGCAGGAGCGGGTGAAGCGCGGCGAGGAGCCGCTGTTCCAGTCGCACATGTGGGACGGCTCCGCGGTGCCGGTGGCGGAGAACATGCAGATCGCCTCGCAGCTGCTCGACGAGGCCGCCAAGGCCTCCGTCGTCCTGGAGATCGAGGTCGGCGTGGTCGGTGGCGAGGAGGACGGCGTCGAGAACGCGATCAACGAGAAGCTCTACACCACGGTCGAGGACGGCCTGGCCATGGTCGAGGCGCTCGGCCTCGGCGAGAAGGGCCGCTACATGGCGGCCCTGACCTTCGGCAACGTGCACGGCGTCTACAAGCCGGGCAACGTCAAGCTCCGCCCCGAGGTGCTCAACCACATCCAGGTGGCGGTCGGCGCCAAGTACGGCAAGGAGAAGCCGCTCAGCCTGGTCTTCCACGGCGGGTCCGGGTCGCTGCTCTCGGAGATCCGCGAGGCGCTCGACTCCGGCGTGGTGAAGATGAACATCGACACCGACGCCCAGTACACCTTCACCCGGCCGTGGCGGACCACATGTTCCGCAACTACGACGGCGTGCTCAAGGTCGACGGCGAGGTCGGCAACAAGAAGATGTACGACCCGCGGGTCTGGGGCAAGGCCGCCGAGGCCGGCATGGCGGCCCGGGTCGTCGAGGCCTGCGAGCACCTCCGCTCGACCGGCACCACGATGACGAAGTAACCCACGCTCCACGCACCGACGGCCGGCTCCCCACCCGGGGGGCCGGCCGTCGCCGCCCGCCGCCAGTG
>JAEVHO010000280.1 GCA_016802835.1 Micromonospora sp. ATA32
GGTCGCGCAGCTCGCGGCGGGCACCCCGAGCACCGCCGCACCGACGCCGGGCGGCAGCCGCAACCCCACCCACCGCTCCCCCGGCACGCTGGCCGACAGGTACGCCGTGCGGTCCGGCCCGGCCACCAGCAGCCCGACCCGGCTGGACCAGAGCAGGTCCAGGCAGCCGTCCGGGAGCACCCGGGTCTGCCCGCCGCCGGCTCGCGCGACGCTGCTCCACAGCACCGCGCCGGGGATGCGGGCGGGACGTTCCCGGTACATGCCGGCCAGCCTGCCACGCGTCCCGGGCAGGTGTGAACGCCGACGCCGCCGGGATCGCCGCCGGCACTCGCCCAGGCCGGGTCGTCGCGCCGCGGGGGCGGTGGATGCTCCCCGTCGGTGCGGGTCGGCTCCGGATCGGCCAAGGCGGGCGCGGCCGCGGGTACCGGGTCGGACGGCCGGTGGCCGGACGCCCGAGCGCCGGATGTGGTCGCGGGCGGGGTCAGCAGACTCTCTGTTCTGTCCATGCCGGCAAGCCTCGGCGACCCCGCTGGCGCAGCCCCATGAGGCGGCTATGCGTCGGCTGTGGAATCCGGCAGCCGCACGGTGAACACGGTCCGGCCGGGCCGGCTCTCCACCGTCACCGTGCCGTGGTGCGCCTCCACCACCGCCGCCACGATGGCCAGCCCCAGGCCGGTGCTGCCGTGGGCGCGGGACCGCGAGCTGTCACCCCGGGCGAACCGCTCGAAGACGTCCGGCTCCAGGTCGGCAGGGATGCCGGGCCCGTCGTCGGCGACGCTCAACTCGACCCCGCCGGTGACGGCGGCCAGCCGGGTGGTGACCGTGGTGCCCGGCGGAGTGTGCACCCGGGCGTTGGCCAGCAGGTTCTCCAGCACCTGGTGCAGCCGGGCGGCGTCGCCCGGCACGCTCAGCGCCTCGTCAGGCAGGTCGAGCTGCCACCGGTGCTCGGGGCCGGCCACGTGCGCGTCGCTGACCGCGTCCACGACCAGGGCGGTCAGGTCCACCGGTTCGACGGCGAGGGGCGCCCGGAGTCCAGCCGGGCCAGCAGCAGCAGGTCTTCGACGAGACTGGTCATCCGAGTGCTCGCCGACTCGACCCGGCGCAGCGCATGGGCGACGTCGGGGGGCACCTGGTCCCGGCCCCGGC
Source organism: Micromonospora sp. ATA32 (assembly GCA_016802835.1). Lineage (GTDB taxonomy): Bacteria > Actinomycetota > Actinomycetes > Mycobacteriales > Micromonosporaceae > Micromonospora. The sequence goes on from JAEVHO010000280.1 coordinate 1,147, forward strand.
GGGCCACCTCGGCGTAGCCCCGGATGGCGGCCAGCGGCGTACGCAGCTCGTGGCTGGCGTCGGCGACGAACTGGCGTACCCGGGTCTCGCTGGCCTGCCGCGCGGCGAGCGCGGCGGCGACGTGGCCGAGCATCCGGTTGAGCGCGGCCCCCACCTGGCCGACCTCGGTACGCGGATCGGTGTCGCCCGCCGGCACCCGGACCGACAGCGCCACCTCGCCCCGGTCCAGCGGGAGCTCGGCGACCCGGCTCGCGGTGGCGGCGACCCGGTTCAGCGGTCGTAGCGTGGCCCGGACGATCAACGCGCCGAGGCTGCCGGCGATCAGCAGCCCGGCGGCGGCGACCCCGGCCTGCGCGACGATCATCCACCAGACCGTCTGCTCGACCCCGGCCAGCGGGATGGCGGCGACCAGCACGTCGCCGTCGGGGCATCTGCCGGGCCGCCGCCCGGTAGTCGCCCCGGTCGCCGAGGACGACGCTGCGTGGCCGCCCGTCGGTCGGCACCCGGGTCAGCGCGGACACCTCGGCCGGCGCCAGCGCCTCCGTGGGGCCGGCGCTGGTCCGAATCCGGGCCGAGGAGACGACACCGTCGACGACCTTGACCGCGATGGAGTCCGGCGGGAAGCCGGGCGGCGGCTCGAATGGCACGTCGCGCGGTCGCCCGTCCGGCCAGGGCCGCTCGGCGAGATTCCCCCACCACGGTGCGGAGTCGCCGCGCCGGCGGCCGTCCATGGTGAGCTGGTTGTCGACCTGGCGGATGAGGAAGTGCCGCAGGGCGACCGTGGTGAGGCCGCCGATCGCGACGCTGACCAGGGCCAGCAGCGCCACCACCGAGACCACCAGCCGGGTCCGCAGCGAGCGGCCGGCCAGCCAGCGGCGCAGCCGGCCGGGCGACTCACTCCGCGGGCTTGAGAACATATCCCGCACCGCGCAGGGTGTGGATCATCGGTTCCCGGCCGACGTCGATCTTCTTGCGGAGGTACGAGATGTAGAGCTCGACGACGTTGGCCTGGCCGCCGAAGTCGTAGTTCCAGACCCGGTCGAGGATCTGCGCCTTGCTCAGCACCCGGCGCGGATTGCGCATCAGGTAGCGCAGCAGCTCGAACTCCGTGGCGGTCAGGGTGACCAGCTGCCCGGCCCGGCGTACCTCGTGACTGTCCTCGTCCAGGCTCAGGTCGCCGACGGTGAGCACCGCCTCCTCCCGGGTGGCGACCGCGAAGCCCGAGCGGCGCAGCAGCGCCCGCAGCCGGGCGATCACCTCCTCCAGGCTGAACGGCTTGGTGACGTAGTCGTCGCCGCCGACGGTGAGCCCGGCGATCCGCTCCTCGACCGCGTCCCGGGCGGTGAGGAAGAGCACCGGCACCGTCGGCGTCTGTTCGCGCAGCCGGCGCAGCACCTGGAAGCCGTCCAGGTCGGGCAGCATCACGTCGAGCACCACCGCGTCCGGCTGGAACTGCCGGGCGGCGCTGAGCGCCGCCATTCCGCTCGACGCGCTCTTCACCTGCCAACCCTCGTAGCGCAGGGCCATCGAGAGCAGGTCGGTCAGCGTCGGCTCGTCGTCGACCACCAGCACCCGGACCGGCTCGCCGTCGGGTCGGCGCAACTCGATGCGGCCCTGCGTGACCTGCCCATCCATGACCATGCCCCCATCGTGGCCACCGTCGCTGTACCCCGCCTATCCGCTTCCTGTGTACCAGCTGTGGTCGCCGTGCGCGCCGCCCACGCTCAACGGAGCCGGCAGGGCCAGGGCCCCGGACGCGCGGACCACCCGCACCAGGAACGGCCGGGGCGCTTGAGCGGCCGGGCTCACTCGGTCGCGCCGAGCGGGTCGGTGCGGACGAAGCGCATGGTCCAGACGCCGTAACCGTCCCGGTGGTCGCGTTCATAGAGATGGTCGGGGCCGCCGGGGGCCGGGTCGCCGGCACCGTCGGGATGCCGCATGATCCACCGCTGCGGCGGCGTCCCGTCGGGGCCGGCGGGCAGGTCGCGGACCAGGTCGTGCGCCGGTCCGCCGACGAAGCGTACGGCCACCTCACTCATCCGGGTACCCTCCGCCGTCGCGCCGGCACCCCGGGTGACGGCGATCCTGCGTCGCAAGCTACCGCACCACTCGGGGCCGCCGTGCCGGCTCCGACGGACACCGCTGGCGGTTTGCCCTGCTCGCGACCCGGGTACCGCTGCGGGAACGCCGAGAGACCGATGCCGGCGGACGGAGCCGGACGACGAGGAGCAGGTCGATGAGGACGCTGGACGGGCGGTACGAGCTCGAACAGCGCATCGGCATCGGCGGCATGTCCGAGGTCTGGCGCGCCCACGACGTGGTGCTGGACCGGCGGGTCGCGGTGAAGCTGATCTCCCCCGCGCGGCACGGCGAGGAGAACCCGGTGGAGCGCATCCGTGCCGAGGCCCGGTCGGCGGCCCGGCTCGTCCACCCCAACGTGGCCAGCGTGCACGACTTCGGCACCTCCGCCACCCTGCCCGGCCGTCCGGTTCCGTACACTCGTGATGGAGCTGGCCGAGGGCGAGACCCTCGCCACGCACCTGCGCGCGGGCCCGCTGGACTGGCGGATCGCGGTCCGGGTCTGCGCCGAGGTCAGCGCCGCGCTCGCGGCGGCACACGCGAACGGCATCGTGCACCGGGACGTCAAGCCAGCCAACGTGATGCTCACCCCGTCGGGCGTCAAGGTCCTCGACTTCGGCATCGCCACCCCGACCGGGTCAGCCGACCAGACCCCCGACGGCACGGTGATCGGCACCCCGGCGTACCTCGCCCCGGAGCAGCTGGACCGACAACCGGCCACCCCGGCCGCGGACATGTACGCCCTCGGCGTCCTGCTCTACTACAGCCTCACCGGGCGGCTGCCGTACGAGGCGGGGACCGCGACCGAGTTGCTCGGTGCACGACGGCGCCGGGCCGCCCCGGAACCCCTGCCGCAGATCGACGGCCTGCCACCGGAGGTCGCCGACCTGTGCCGCCAGTGCCTCGCCGACGATCCGGCACGGCGGCCGACCAGCCTGATGGCCGCGCTGCTGCTGGCCGAGGCGGTGGACGCCCGGGTCTACGTGCCGATGCTCGAGCCGGCCGCGCCACGCCAGCGCGGCACCAGGGTGTCGCCGTGGACCGAGCGGGCCGCCGCCGAGCCCACCGAGGCGGTGGCGGTGCGGGGGACCTGACCCGTTCGGGCCAGACGCGCCCCGCCTGAGCGCTCGCCCCGGCCCCGGTCGGTTTCACCCGCCGGGGGTCGGGTAGCCGGCGGTGAGTGACGGGAGGAACGCGATGCCGGATCCGAGTTCCTGGCTCCATGAGGCCACCGCGACCGCTTCGGGCGGTCACGTACGCACCGACGACGGTGGGCTCTCCACCGCCCTGGCGTCCCCGCTGGCGCCGCACTGCACGGGGCTGACCCCCGAGCAACTGCTCGCCGCGGCGTTCGCGTCCTGCCTGCACCACGCGGCGGTGGAGGCGGCCGGGGACATCACCGACGAGTCGCACACCGTGCAGGTACGCGCCGAGGCGAAGCTCGGCCGCGACAACGACGGGCGCTACCGCGCCGACGTGCACGCCTCGATCTCGTCCGCAGGGCTGAGTCGGGAGCAGCTCGCCGATCTGGTCGAGCACGCCGACCGGCTCTGGCCCTTCTCCAGCGGGGACAGCAGTCGGCACCGGCTGACGGTCACCTCGGCGGAGAACGGCCGGCACTGAGCCGTCCGCCCGGTCGTCCCGTCCACTCGGTTCACCATCGGAAGCTGGCGGTGACCGCGCGGTGGTCGCTCTCCGGCGTCCGCAGCACCCCGGCCGAGGTGGGGGTGAGCCCGCGGTACAGGACGTGGTCGGGACGGGTCAGCGGCAGCGCCGACGGCCAGGTGAAGCCGAAGCCCCGCCCGACGTCCGCCTGGGCGTCGCCGAGCAGCCGGGTCAGCGGCGCGAAGACCCGGTCGGTGGTGGCGGTGTTCAGGTCCCCGAGCACGACCAGCCGTCCCGCCGCGTCGGCGCGCAGCGTGGCGGCCAGGTTCCGTACCGTCTCGTCCCGGGTGGCGGTGTCGCCGGCCCGGGCGGAGCCGAGGTGGACGACGTACACCACCAGGTCTCCCTGCGGTGTCGCGACGACGGCCCGCAGCGCGCGGGTCCAACCCAGCCCGGTGTCCACCCCGACCTCGTCCCGGATCGGGTACCGGCTCCAGAGCGCCACGGTCGAGACGGCCGCGCGGTGGGGGTAGCGCTGACGCAGCGCCGCGGTGACGCGGGCGTCGTCCCCGAATTCCTGCAGGGCGAGCAGGTCCGGGCCGGTGGCGGCGAGCGCGGCCACGGTGGCGGCCGGGTCGGGGTTGCGGCCCCGCAGGTTCTGGCTGGCCACCCGCAGCCCGGTGGTCCCGGCGCTGCCGGCCGGCCGTAGCCAGGCGCCGCCGTAGAGCGCCGTCCAGATCAACGCCGGCAGCAGGACGGCCGCGAGTGCCGCCGGGACCGGCGCAGCAGCGCGGCGGCGGCGAGCAGCGGCACGCCGAGGCCGAGCAGCGGGGTGACGCTGTCCAGCAGACTGCCGAGGCCGCGGACGTTCGGCACGGCCCGGTGGCCGAGCAACGTCGCGACGAGCAGGACGGCGAGGACGACGATGATCAGCCCGCGTCGGTCGCGGAGCCGGCTGGCGCCATCGGCGGCCGAATCGTCGATCATGCTCTCCGTCACCGTCCGCATCGTACCGGCCGCCCGAACGCCGGCCGGGCGCAACCGACGACCTGTACCGGGCTCCGCCCCACCGGTCCTGGCCCTCGCCGCATCCACGCTCCGGACCAGTACCCCTCGTCGTGGGGCCGACCCACACATCAGGCGAACGGAGGAGGGCTGATCACGGGCCGTCGGGTCCGCCAACCTGAGCGGTTTACCCCGTCGAACCCGGAATAAGAGTAATAGCCGACAAGCCGCATGCGCTCTCTTCGTGGTCTGGCGACGGTAATCAGCGGGCGGATCTCGGCAAATTGTGACGCATGCCACCAACCGCCCCGATGGCAACCCGGCGGGGGCTCTCTAACCTCGGCGAGTGCATCCCGACGAGCCCGCTGAGCAGAAGCTGACCGGCAAGCGACCGGATACCTGGTCGTCCGATGGCGCATCCGTCGAAAGGACGATCGGCCGGCATCGCGCGGCGGAACCAGCGCGGCGCGGCGCACGGGCCCGGTTGACCTCCACGCCGTTCCGGGTCGCCCTCGCCACCGGCGTGACGTGCTGCCTGGGCGTGGCGGCGTTCGCCGGAGTCGGCACACCGGGGACCACGAACAGCCGCTGCGCGAGTGATGGCGGACCGGGCGCGGCCGCCGCCGAGGCCGACCAGCGGGCCTCCCGCTCGCTGGAGCGGTCCGCCGCCCCCGGGCCGGTCAGTCCTAGCCCGAAGCCCAGCCCGACAGTGACCCGCAAGCCCGTGAAGAAGCCCGTCAAGCCGAAGCGCCCCCGGCCGGTGGCCGGGTTGTCCCAGCTGCAGATGGACAACGCCAAGGTGATCGTCGACGTGGGCCGCGAGCTGAAGATGCCGCGGCGGGCCCTGGTGGTGGCCCTGGCCACCGCGATGCAGGAGAGCGACCTGTACAACCTGGCCAGCGACGTGCTCCCCGAGTCCTACGACTACCCGCACCAGGGCAGCGGCGCCGACCACGACTCGGTGGGGCTCTTCCAGCAGCGGCCCAGCAGCGGCTGGGGCACCGTCGCCGAGCTGATGCGTCCGGCGTACGCGGCCCGGGTGTTCTTCGAGGCGCTCGCCGAGGTGCCGGGCTGGCAGGAGCTCAGCGTGACGGCGGCGGCCCAGGCGGTGCAGGTCTCGGCGTTCCCGGACGCCTACGCCCCGCACGAGGATCGGGCGACCACCGTGGTCGAGGCGCTGGTCTGAACCACCCCGGCACCCGGTCAGGCAGCCCGGGTGCTGCGCTCCGCCGCCGGCTCCCCCACCGGTTCGGCGGTGGCCCCGGC
>JAEVHO010000281.1 GCA_016802835.1 Micromonospora sp. ATA32
GCGTGACGGCCTTGCCGGTCACGCCGTCCCGCTCCAGCAGGGCCAGGCCGTCGGCGAGCGTCCGGTCGTGCAGCCCCGGGTCGAGCTGCTCGTCGGCGGGCAGCGGATTGGCCACGATCAGCCCGCCGCCGTGCACACCCTGCTGCTCCCGCGCGGCGAGCACGTCCGCGACCTGCTCCGGGGAGTCCACCGACCAGTCCAGGTCGAACCCGGCGTCGGTGATGAAGAACCCGGGGAAGCGCCGGGTGCGGTAGCCGACCACCCCGACCCCGAGGGTCTCCAACCGCTCCAGCGTGGCGCCGACGTCGAGGATCGACTTGACGCCGGCGCAGACCACCGCGATCGGCGTACGGGCGAGGGTGACCAGGTCGGCCGACTCGTCGAAGGTCTGCGCGCCTCGCGGTGCACCCCGCCGAGCCCGCCGGTGGCGAAGACGCCGATCCCGGCGGCGACGGCCACCGCGCTGGTCGCGGCCACGGTGGTGGCCCCGTCCGCGCCGGTGGCGGCGGCGACCGCGAGGTCGCGTACCGAGAGCTTGGTCACCCCGTCGACCGTGGCGAGCCGGGTCAGCTCGGCGTCGTCCAGCCCCACCACCAGAGCTCCGCCGACCATCCCGATGGTGGCCGGGACGGCCCCGGCGTCGCGTACCGCCTGCTCGATCTGCCGGGCCACCCGCAGGTTCTCCGGCCGGGGGAGACCGTGCGAGACGATGGTGCTCTCCAGGGCGACGACGGGGCGGCCGTCGCGCAGGGCGTCGGCCACCTCGAGGCTGTAACGGATGTGAAAGTTGGTCACCTCCGTTACCGTACGGGCCGCGCCGCGCCGCCCTCGGTTGGACCCAGGCGCGGTGACCTGCCAAACTGGAAAGTTGGAGGTGCAGTCGTGAGCACAGAGGTTCTTGAGCGTCCCGAGCTGAAGGACGCCGACACCGGCCCGGAGATGTTCCACTACGTCCGCAAGGAGAAGATCGCCGAGAGTGCCGTCATGGGCACCTTCGTCGTGGCGCTCTGTGGCGAGACCTTCCCGGTGACCAAGGCGGCCAAGCCAGGCTCTCCGGTCTGCCCCAAGTGCAAGGAGATCTTCGAATCCTGGGGCGGGTGACCCTCCGGCCGCCGTCGCGGCCGCCCACGTAACCTTCGGCGGTGAGCACCTCCACCGCTCTGCTCCTCGCTGATCTCACCGGGGTGGCAGTCTTCGCCGCCTCCGGGGCCTCCGCGGCGGTGGCCAAACGGCTCGACATCTTCGGCGTCGTCTTCGTCGGCTTCGTGGCCGCCCTCGGCGGCGGGATCTTCCGGGACCTGGTCATCAACGAGGTGCCGCCGCTGGCTTTCGCCGACTGGCGGTACGCGTCGACCGCCGCGGTCACCGCGGCCGCCGTGTTCTGGCTGCACCCCCAGCTCGCCCGGCTCCGCACCACCGTGCTGGTGCTGGACGCGGCGGGTCTGGGGCTGTTCACGGTCACCGGCACGCTCAAGGCGCTCGACGCCCAGATGCCGGCGGTCGGCGCCTGCCTGATCGGCATGCTCACCGCGATCGGCGGCGGGCTCGGCCGGGACCTGCTCACCGGCGAGATCCCGGTGGTGCTGCGCCGGGAGATCTATGCGGTGGCCGCGCTCGCCGGCTCGATCGCGGTGGCGCTGCTCAACTTCGTCGGGCACGCCCGAACGGTCCAGCTGACCGGGGCGGCGGTGCTGGTCTTCGGGCTCCGCCTGATCGCGCTGCGCCGGCGCTGGTCCGCGCCGGTGGCCATGCTCCGGCCGCCGCGCACCGGTACCCGCGGCCCGCAGACCTGACGACCGCGCTCCGGCCGCCCGGGCTCGGGTGGGGGCCGGCTTCCCGGGCCTGCCGGCCCGGGACCCGGCGGCGGCCAGAGGGGCGGCGGATGGCTGGCGGCCGGGGGGTGCGGATGTGACCAGCGTGGCGTCGCCTGGGCCCACCGGCCCGCGCTGGTTATGCTGAGCCGGCCTTCGCGGCTTCCGATGCGCGAGGGTCTTTTCATGGGCGGCGGTACCGTGGCCCTCGGCCGGGGTCCGCCTTCGTGCGGTCGGAGAGGAGTCTTCGCGTGGCAGCCCGGACGCCGGTGCTCGAGACGTTCCCGGCACTACGCGCCTGGCAGCGCAAAGCGCTGGTGGAGTACCTCCGCCGTCGGACCGAGGACTTCACCGCCGTCGCCACCCCCGGCGCCGGAAAAACGACCTTCGCTCTCCGGATCGCCGCGGAGTTGCTGGCCGACGGCACGGTCGAGGCGGTCACCGTGGTCGCGCCGACCGAGCACCTGAAGACCCAGTGGTCGACCGCCGCGGCCCGGGTCGGCATCCAGCTCGACGCGGCGTTCCGCAACGCGGACCTGCACTCCTCGGCCGACTTCCACGGCGCGGTGGTGACCTACGCCCAGGTCGGCATGGCCCCCCAGGTGCACCGCCGGCGCACCATGACCCGGCGCACCCTGGTCATCCTCGACGAGATCCACCACGCCGGCGACTCCCGTACCTGGGGCGACGGGGTGAAGAACGCCTTCGAGCCCGCGGTACGCCGCCTGATGCTGACCGGCACGCCGTTCCGCTCCGACGACAACCCGATCCCGTTCGTCAGCTACGAGCGGGGTGGGGACGGCCTGCTCCGCTCGCGGGCCGACTCGGTGTACGGCTACTCCGAGGCGCTGCGCGACGGCGTGGTCCGGCCGGTGCTCTTCCTGGCGTACTCCGGGGAGACCCGGTGGCGCACCAACGCCGGCGAGGAGTTGGCGGCGCGGTTGGGCGAGCCGATGACCCAGGACCTGGTCGCGCAGGCCTGGCGTACCGCACTGGACCCGGCCGGTGACTGGATGCCGCAGGTGCTGCGGGCCGCGGACGCCCGGCTCACCGTGCTGCGCAACGCCGGGATGAGTGACGCGGCGGGCCTGGTCATCGCCAGCGACCAGCAGACCGCCCGCTCGTACGCCAAGCTGATCGACCAGCTGACCGGTGAGAAGGCCACCGTGGTGCTCTCCGACGACGTCGGCGCGTCCGCCCGGATCGAGTCGTTCGCGGCCTCCGAGCAGCGCTGGATGGTGGCGGTACGGATGGTGTCGGAAGGCGTGGACATCCCCCGCCTCGCGGTCGGGGTGTACGCCACCAGCGCCAGCACCCCGCTCTACTTCGCCCAGGCGATCGGCCGGTTCGTGCGGGCCCGGCGAACGGGGGAGACCGCCTCGGTCTTCCTGCCCAGCGTGCCGCACCTGCTCGGGCTGGCCAGCGAGATGGAGGCCGAACGGGACCACGTGCTCGGCAAGCCGAAGGACCCCGACGGCTTCGACGACGACCTGTTGGAGCGCGCCCAGCGCGACGACCAGGCCAGCGGTGAGCTGGAGAAGCGGTTCGCCGCCCTCTCCGCCACCGCCGAGCTGGACCAGGTCATCTTCGACGGCGCCTCGTTCGGGACCGCGGCTCAGGCCGGCACCCCTGAGGAGGAGGAGTACCTCGCTGCCGGGGTTGCTGACCGCGGACCAGGTCTCGCTGCTGCTCACCAAGCGGCAGGCCGACCAGCTTGCCGCGCAGCGCCGCCGGGCCGCCGACCGGGGCGCTCAGCCGGCCGCTGAGGCCCCTGCGGCGCCGCCGGTGGCACTGAGCGCCGCCCAGCGTCGGGTGGCGCTACGGCGGCAGCTGAACGCTCTGGTGGCCGCCCGGCACCACCGCACCGGCCTGCCGCACGGCAAGATCCACGCCGAGCTGCGCCGGCTCTGCGGCGGTCCGCCGAGCGCCCAGGCCACCATCGAGCAGCTCGAGGAGCGCATCGCCACCGTCCAGACCCTTTAGCGGATCGTCGCGCCAACGCGCGGTCACCCATCGGGCGAGGTGCGCCTGCGGACGGGAATGCCGAAAAGCCGGCCGGAGGCCCGTCTGGGTCCTCCGGTCGGCTATGTCGGGTTACGGATTCTTGCGGATTCAGTTCGCCATCAGATCGGCGCCACGCCAGCTGAACTCCGGGTCCGTCGCGTACTTCACGGTGATCTTCACGAGATCCTCCGCGTACTTGTTCGCGTGGTGCCCACAGAACACCAGCTCGCTCCCACCCGCCAGAGTGATCCGGAGCTTGCCGGCAGCATTGCAGCGGTCGCACCGTTCATCGGCGGCTGGGGGCGCCACCGTCTCGGGCGGCGGCGTGAGGATCGAGTTCATCGCCTTCCTCCTCTGGTCGTCACCGATGAACAATCTCTTCGGTCGTTGCTCACCTATCGTGCAACACCCATCTCGGACCCTGCCTTCCCTGTGTGCCCGCGGGCGACCGAGGTCACACATGGCAGGGACAGTGTGCCGTCCACCAAGGGTGCCACGTCAACGATCACAAACGTGCAACCGCCTGATCACCTTCGGGTGTTGTACGTCTGGTGATCAAACCGACACGGCTGGTTGACGTGATCGTCAGTCCAGGTAGTCGCGGAGCACCTGCGAACGCGACGGATGCCGGAGCTTCGACATCGTCTTGGACTCGATCTGCCGGATCCGCTCCCGGGTCACCCCGTAGACCTGACCGATCTCGTCCAGCGTCCGGGGCTGACCGTCGGTCAGGCCGAAGCGCAGGCGTACCACACCCGCCTCACGCTCGGAGAGCGTCTGCAGCACCTGCTGGAGCTGATCCTGCAGCAGCGAGAAGGAGACCGCGTCCACCGCGACCACGGCCTCGGAGTCCTCGATGAAGTCGCCGAGCTGGCTGTCGCCCTCGTCGCCGATGGTCTGGTCCAGCGAGATGGGCTCCCGGGCGTATTGCTGGATCTCCAGCACCTTCTCCGGTGTGATGTCCATCTCCTTGGCCAGTTCCTCCGGGGTGGGCTCGCGGCCCAGGTCCTGGAGCAGCTCGCGCTGGATCCGGCCGAGCTTGTTGATCACCTCGACCATGTGCACCGGGATGCGGATGGTGCGGGCCTGGTCGGCCATCGCCCGGGTGATCGCCTGCCGGATCCACCAGGTGGCGTACGTGGAGAACTTGTAGCCCTTGGTGTAATCGAACTTCTCGACCGCGCGGATCAGGCCGAGGTTGCCCTCCTGGATCAGGTCCAGGAACGCCATCCCGCGGCCGGTGTAGCGCTTGGCCAGCGAGACCACCAGCCGGAGGTTGGCCTCCAGCAGGTGGTTCTTGGCCCGCTCGCCGTCGCGGGAGATCCAGCCGAGGTCGCGGACCATCTCCCGGGTCAGCTTCTCCCCGCCCTCGTCGGCGGCGCGCAGCTGCTCGGCGGCGTAGAGGCCGGCCTCGATCCGCTTGGCGAGCTCCACCTCCTGCTCGGCGTTGAGCAGCGGGACCTTGCCGATCTGCTTGAGGTAGGCCCGGACCGAGTCGGCCGAGGCGGTCAGCTCGGCGTCGCGACGCGCCTGCTTGAGGGCCTCGGACTCCTCGTCGTCCCACTCGAAGTCGTTGGCGGTGGCAGAGCTCGCGGCGTCGGCCGCGGCGGCCTTGGCCAGCTCCGCCGGCTCCTCGACCACCACGTCCTCGATCTCGGCGGCCAGGGCCTCCGGATCGATGTCGCCCTCGGCCTCCTCGCCCTTGGCGCCGGCGCCTTGGCCGGCTTGCCGGCGGCGGCCGCCGCGGCCACCGTCGCCTTGGTGGCCCGGGTCGCCTTGGTGGCCTTGGCCGGGGCGGCTGCCTTGGCGGCACCTCGGCGGTGGTGCCGGCGGCCTTGCGCGGGGTCACCTTGCGGGCCGGCGCCGGGACCTCGTCGGCGGCGGGCGCCTGCTTCGGGGCCGGCGCGGCGGCCTTCTTGGTGGTCTTGGCGGTGGCGGCCCGGGACGCCGGGGTGGCGGAGCGGGCAGCGGCGACCCGGCGGCGGGTGCTGGTCGAGCCGTCGACCACCACGGTCACCCCCGCTCGGAGAGCGCCCGGAGGATCTTCTTGGCCTGGGCCGGGGTCACCTCGGCGGACTCGACGGTGCGCGCGAGCTGGGCCGACGTCAACTGACCGCCGGCGCTCTGCGCGTGGGCGATCAGCGTGTCGGTGAGCGAGCGAACGTCGGCGCCGGGCTGGCGGGGTTCTGTCACGAATGACCTTCCGGAGGCGAAGCGAGCACGGCCGGGTTCGTCCGGTGCAGAGCGGGGCGCGTGCCGGGCGATGTGGTTGAGGGAGCCCCCGTGTCCCGGTCCGGCCGGTTTTGGCGGTCCGTGGCGCGTGGGCAGGCTGAATTGTAACGCCGTCTGCGGCGATCATCCTGCGCCGCACGGCGTACCGGCGGGTGGGACCGCCGATTAGGCGCAGATGTGGACTTTGTAAGGATGATACTCGCGCGCGACGCCGGACGTCCCAGTCGTGCGGGAAGGGGACCGATGATGGACCGCTCGGCGCCGCCGCCGCAGGAACTACTGAAGATCGCGATCGATGTCGCCCGGGATGCGGCCGCGACCGCCCACCGGATGCGCGCCGAGGGGGTGTCGGTCGCCGCCACCAAGACCACCGTCACGGACGTGGTCACCGCCGCGGACCGGGCGGTGGAGCGCCAGGTGCTGGAGGCGCTGCGCCGGGTCCGCCCGGACGACGCGGTGCTCGGCGAGGAGTACGGCTCGGGGGAGGCCGGACCGGTCAGCACCGGCGTGCGGTGGATCGTCGACCCGATCGACGGGACCGTCAACTACCTCTACGGGCTGCCGTACTGCGCGGTCTCCCTCGCCGCCGAGGTGGACGGCGAGGTGGTGGCCGGCGTGGTGCGCAACGTGGCCACGGCGAGGAGTGGACCGCGACCGCCGGTGGCGGGGCGTACCGGGACGGCGAGCGGCTGCGCTGCTCCACCGAGACGGACCTCGGCCAGGCGCTGGTCGCCACCGGGTTCGGCTACGACCCGGCGCGCCGCTCGCACCAGGCCCGGGTGGTGGCCGAACTGATCCCGCACGTCCGGGACATCCGCCGGTTCGGCGCCGCGGCACTGGACCTCTGCCTCGCGGCCGAGGGCCGGGTGGACGCCTACTACGAGAAGGGGCTCGCCGCCTGGGACCAGGCCGCGGGCGGGCTGGTCGCCACCGAGGCCGGGCTGCGGGTCGCCGGGTTGGGCGGGCTGCCGGCCGGGCCGGACCTGGTCATCGCCGCGCGCCGGCCTGTTCGAGCCGCTGCACACCCGGCTCGCCGCCCTGGACGCTCCGCG
>JAEVHO010000282.1 GCA_016802835.1 Micromonospora sp. ATA32
CGGCGGCACCCGCTTGGCCCGGTGCACCTCCGCGTGGGCGACCCGCAGCCGCCCCCTGGGCGGTGGCCAGAGTGAGATGGGTCTCGCTCAGCTCGACCAGCTCGCCGAGAGCGTCCGAGAAGAGCGGCCGGCCTTCGCGAATCCCCACAATCCGGCGGACCACGATCCGGTGTCCCACATCCTGCTGTCGGAGCACGATCGACCCCCTCCCCGGCGAGATACTAGGCTCTTACCGTCGCGGGTGATCGCGGCGTGTCTGCGGAGGAGAAGACCGGTGACCTACATCATCGCCGAGCCGTGCGTGGATGTGCTCGACAAGGCATGCATCGAGGAGTGCCCGGTCGACTGCATCTACGAGGGCAATCGGATGCTCTACATCCACCCCGACGAGTGCGTCGACTGTGGTGCCTGTGAGCCGGTGTGCCCGGTCGAAGCCATCTTCTACGAGGACGACGTGCCGGAGCAGTGGAAGGACTACACCGGGGCCAACTACGAATTCTTCGAGGACCTGGGTTCGCCCGGCGGCGCCTCGAAGATCGGCAAGGTGGAGAAGGACGCGACGTTCGTCGCCGCCCAGCCGCCGCAGGGAGAGGGCCACTGAACGGGCCCGCCCCGGTCTCGTCGCGGCTGCCCGACTTCACCTGGGACACCCTGGAACGCCGCGGCCGCAGTGGCCGCGGCGCACCCGGATGGCCTGATCAACCTCTCGATGGGCACGCCGGTCGACCCGGTGCCCCCGGTGATCCGGCAGGCGCTGGCGGACGCGTCCGACGCGCCCGGCTACCCGCTGACCGCCGGCACGCCGGCGCTGCGGGCGGCGATCACGGCCTGGGTCGCCCGGGCCTGTGGCGCGGGCGTCGACGGCCTGGGTGTGCTGCCGACAATCGGGTCCAAGGAGCTGGTCGCCTGGCTGCCCACCCTGCTCGGGATCGGCCCCGGTGACGTGGTCGTGGTGCCGTCGATCGCCTACCCGACCTACGAGGACGGCGTGCGGCTCGCCGGCGCCACCACCGTTCGGGCCGACTCGCTGACCGCGGTCGGTCCGACCTCCCGGGTACGCCTGGTCTGGGTGAACTCACCCGGCAATCCGACGGGCCGGGTGCTGCCGGCGGCCCACCTGCGCAAGGTGGTCGACTGGGCCCGCGAGCGGGGTGCCGTGGTCGCCAGCGACGAGTGCTACCTGCCGCTGGGCTGGGACGCCGAGCCGGTCTCGGTGCTCTCGCCGGAGGTCTGCGGCGGCTCGTACGACGGGTTGCTCGCGGTGCACTCCCTCTCCAAGCGCTCCAACCTCGCCGGCTACCGGGCCGGTTTCGTCGCCGGCGACCCGGCGCTGGTTGCCGAGCTGCTGAAGGTCCGCAAGCACGCCGGCATGATCGTGCCCGCCCCGGTGCAGGCGGCGATGGTGGCCGCGCTCTCCGATCAGGCGCACGCCGACGAGCAGCGGGAGCGCTACCGGGTCCGGCGCGAGCAGCTCTTCGCCGCGTTCACCGACGCCGGCTTCACCGTCGAGCACTCCGAGGCCGGGCTCTATCTCTGGATGACCCGCGACGAGGACTGCTGGGAGACGGTCGACTGGCTCGCCCGACGGGGCATCCTGGCCGCCGCCGGCGTCTTCTACGGCCCCGCCGGCTCCCGGCACGTACGGGTGGCGCTGACCGAGTCCGACGAGCACGTCGCGGCGGTCGCCGGCCGGCTGCGCGCCTGATCCCGACGCGGGACCGGCGATGGCGGACGACGACACGGCCCGGGACGCGGTCGGCGTCGCGCCCGGTCCGGCACCGGCCCCCGGTGTCGTCCAGGTCGCGGTGGTCGGTACCGGGCTGATCGGTGGGTCGGTCCTGCTCCGGCTGCGTGACGCCGGCCTCGACGTCGCTGGCTGGGACCCCGATCCGGCGACCCGGCTCCGGGCTCGTGAGCAGGGTGTCCACTGCCCGGACTCGCTCGACGACGCGGTCGTCGGACGTGCCGTGGTCTTCCTCTGCGGGCCGCTGCCCACCCTGCCGGACACCCTGCTCCGGGTGGCCGAGGTGGCCGACGAAGGATGCGTGCTGACCGACGTGGGCAGCACCAAGGCCGCGCTGGCCGCCTTCGCCGAGGCGCACGGGCTCGACCACCGCTTCGTCCCGGGGCACCCGATGGCCGGTGCCGCCCGGGCCGGGCTCACCTCGGCCGACCCGTCGATGTTCGACGAGGCCGCCTGGGTGCTCTGCCCCGCGCCCGCCGGGATGCCCGCGTTCCGCCGGCTGGCCGCGCTCGTGACGGAGGTCTTCCGGGCCCGGGTGGTGCCGATGTCTCCCCCGGAGCACGACTCCGTGGTGGCGCTCTCCTCGCACCTGCCGCACCTGCTGGCCGGGGCGCTGGCCGGGACGGTGCACCGGTCCGACCTGCGGGACGCGGTGCTCGGGCTCGCCGACGGCAGCTTCCGGGACGGCACCCGGGTCGCCGGCGGGCCGCCGGAGCGGACCACCAACATGCTCTCCGCGAACCGGGACCAGGTGCGGGACCACCTGGCCTCGGTCAGCTCCTTCGTCGATGAGCTGGCGACGCGCTGCGGGCCGGTGACGCCGAGACGCTCACCGCCCGGTTCCGCGAGGGCTGGGCGGCCCGGTCCGCCCTGACCGGCCGCCGGTTCGCCGGGCACCGGCGGGAGTTCCCGACGGTCGGCGACGCCGCCGAGGAGTTGGCGTACCTGCTGGGGCTGGGGTCGGCGGGCGGCTACCTCACCCGCTGCCGGGCGGAGGCCGGGGTGGTGGCGTACACCGGGCACCGGCCGGCGGCCTGACCGCGGCCCGCTCGGCCGGCGGGCCGGCGGAGGAGCGGGAGCCCGCCGATAGGGTGAGGGCATGGCGGACGGACCGGTCGTGGCGGTGCGCGGCGAGGCGTACCGGGAGGTCGCACCCGAGATCGCCCGGTTCACGGTGACCGCGACGGCCCGGGACCGGGACCGGGAGAGCACCCTCACCCGGCTCGCCGAGCGGGCCGCCGCGATCCGGGTGCTGCTCGACTCCTACGGGCCGGCCGTCGACCGGCGGGAGACCGGCGAGCTGCGGGTACGACCCGAGACGAAGCGTTCCGGCGAACGGGTGGTGGCCTACCGCGGCAGCGTCACCACCACCGTCACCGTCACCGACTTCACCGACCTCGGCGAGCTGATGCTGCGCCTGGCCGACCAGGACCAGGTCGAGATCGCCGGCCCGTGGTGGTCGATGCGGCCGGACAGCCCGGCGTACCGGGAGGCGCGGCACGCCGCGATCGCCGATGCGCTGCACCGTGCCCGGGAGTACGCCGAGGCGCTCGGCGCCCGGGTGACCGCCCTGATCGAGCTGGCCGACGCGGGCATGGCCCACCAGCCGATCATGGCCGGGGCGGCGTACGCCCTCAGGGCCGGGGGTGGCGCCCCGCCCGAGCTGGATCTCGACCCGCAACCGCAGACCGCGCAGGGCCACCGTCGAGGCGCGGTTCGCGATCAGGCGAGCCGGTCCTGACCTGATGCCGGCCGCGCGGGGTGCTCGCCGTCGACGAGCTGGTGGGCCCGGGGCGCGCGCCCTTGCCGGCGCGGGCCCGCGGCAGCTGCTGGGCATCGCCGGCGCCCCCGGTGCGGGCAAGTCCACGCTGGCCGAGCAGATCGTCGCCCTGGTCGGTCCGAGCGCCCGGCTGGTGCCGATGGACGGGTTCCACCTCGCCCAGTCCGAGCTGGTGCGACTCGGCCGCGCCGAGCGCAAGGGCGCGGCGGACACGTTCGACGTGAACGGTTTCGTGTCGCTGCTGCGTCGGCTGCGCCGGCTGGAGCCGACCTCGGTCTACGCGCCGGTGTTCCGCCGGGATCTCGAGGAGCCGGTCGCCGGGGCGATCGAGGTGCCGCCGGAGGTCCGCCTGGTGGTGACCGAGGGCAACTATCTGCTGCTTCCCGACTACCCGTGGGATGAGGCGCGGCAGCTGCTGCACGAGGCCTGGTTCCTCGACCTGGACGCCGAGCTGCGGCAGCGGCGGCTGGCCGCCCGGCACGAGGCGTACGGTCGGTCGCCGGAGCAGGCGCGGGCGTGGGCGCTCGGCAGCGACGAGTGGAACAGCGCGCTGGTCGCCGGCACCGCGGACCGGGCCGATCTGGTGGTCCGCCTAGCCGACCCCCCGACGGGGTGACGGGACCGTCCGTCTGAGCAGCCGGGCCACCCGGAACCGCTCGCGGTGGAACTCGACCGCCTCGGGATATCCGCTGTGGTTGCGGATCGGCGGGTCGGCGACCTCTCCGCCGCTGGGGTGCAGCGTCTCCGGGTCCCGGACGGGCAGGTCCCGCTCGCCGGCGGTCACCGGCCAGCCGAGCGGGTCGGTGTCCCGCCAGAAGTTCGTCCAGCCGGTCCACCCGGTGTTGGCGGTCAGCGCCGTGGTCAGCGCCGGCAACCGGTCCGGCCCGAAGTACGCCGGGAACACCCGCCCGTAGAGCCGGGTGAGCTGGCAGCCGTAGGAGAAGAACCAGATCCGGTGCCGCCAACGTTCGGGCAGCTGGAAAATCACCGCGGCACAGATCACCGCGCCCTGGCTGTGTCCGGAAAGGATGATCCCGTCCAGGTGCCGGGGATCGTGCTCGGTGAGCGCCAGCAACCCGGTGGTGCGGGTCTGGAGTTCGGGCACCGCGCGTTCGGCGTAGCTCGGCGGGGCGAGCGGATGCGCGGCGCGGGGCCAGAAGGTGCCGACGTCCCAGATCACCCCGACCGAGCGGCGCACGGTGTCGTTGCGGTAGACCAGCAGGCCGACGGTGGCGATGCTCAACGGCAGCCAGCCGAGCATCGAGTCGCCGATGTCGGCGGTCGCCTTGACCGCCGCCTGCCAGCCCCATGCGGTCGCCGGGTGTGGGCGGGCGGAGAGGGCGGCGACACAGCCGAGGCTCGCCAGCACGGCGGCCACGGTGGCATAGCAGCCGATCAGCCGGACGGCGTGCTCGCCGACCAGCCGGTGCAGCGCGCGGAAGGCGCTGACGTCGCGGCAGCGTCGCAGTTCGTGGGCGGAGAGCGTGTTGCCATCCGGCACCAGGTCGGCGTACTCCTCCCGGCGGAGCCGCCGGTAGACCAGGCCGGCGCGGAGCGCGATCACGGCGAGCGCGAGCAGCGCGACGACGAACGCGAGCCCCGCCCACATCACCGGCAGCGGCAATGTGACAACCGAACGACCGCTCGGGGTGGCCCCGTTGTTCAGCCGGTCCGTCACCCAGTAGTGCAGCCCGGCGCAGTAGGAGATGGCCAGCAGCCAGCCGAAGCCGGCCATGACCGCCGGGGCGCGTCCACCCCAGGCCACGTCGGTGTGCCGTCCCAGCGGCTGGGTCTGGGTGGCCGGCCGCGTCCGGGGCAGCAGCAGGCCCGTCCCGGCCAGCGCGATCGCCGCGGCGGCGAGCATCCAGACGTGCAACGACTCCCGCGCCGCGGCGGTGCCCGGCAGCCAGCCGGAGATCCAGGCCACCCCCACCGCGAGCAGCACAGCGGCCCCGGCCGGTACGGCCAGTGCCCGCCGGCCGACCGGGCCGCCGCCCCGATGGCGATCAACAGGAACACCTGGCCGGTGCCGAGCCAGCCGATGACCCAGTCGTACCCGGGCAGCGAGCGGTCGGCGAGGCAGCCCGGGGCGGCGGGGGAGCGGGTGCAGCCGACCGGTGGGCGCAGGTCGACCAGCCGGGCGCGCCGGTCCGTCGGCAGCAGCAGGACCAGGCCGTGCCGCCAGGCCGACACCGGTGAGCACTGCCACGGCAACGCTCCACCGGCCGGCGGGGGTGTCTCCGGCCCGACGGGTCAGCCAGGGCCGGCCCAGGGCGACCAGCGCGATCAGCACGACAGTGCCGAGCAGGGCGACGGTGGGCCAGGCGACGGCGGCCCGTACCCCCTCGGGCGGGTCCATCGCCAGCACCGCGCCGAGGGGTACGGCCGCCGCGAGCACCGCACCGGTGCAGAGGTGCAGCACCGCGGCGCGGCGCAGTTGACCCTCGCCGCACCAGAAGGTGGGATCCTGCAGGGGGTTGGTCGGTGCGGCTCTGGCCGGCCCGTCCCGCGCCGGATCGGTCTCCGGTCCGGGCTCGCCGGCCGGCGTCCGGCTGGTCGGGTCGGCGGGCATCTCCGCCTCGTACTGGAAGGTCCGCCAGGCGACCAGACCGAGTACCGCCACCAGAACAAGGGGGACCAGCAGCCCGACGGCGAGCGGGTGGGCACCCTCCCGCCACCAGCCGTGGCCGATGAACTCCCAGGGACCGGGGATCCGGCCCAGGCACTCGTCGTCCACGCATTGCCAGCCGATCAGGTCGACGCCGACGCCGGTGGTGGCCAGGACCACCGTGCCGGTCAGGCTTAGGCAGAACACCCGGATCAGCCAACCGGTGATCCCGGACCGGCTGGCCCAGCGCTCCTCGTCGGGATCGGGTGGGATCCCCGGGCGGGCGTGCAGGGCGACGTTGGCGAGGGTGAACGGCAGGAGCAGCGTCCAGCAGGCGCGTCCGATGTCCCGCGCGGTCCGGGCGCCGGAGGTCAACTGCCCCCAGCTGTACGCCTCGACCGTGATCGGGTCGTCCGGTCCGCTGGTGGTGGAGCGGTAGAAGCCGGTGACCTCGTCCCCGGCGACCAGCCATGGCCGGGGTCCCTGGCCGGCCGGCTCCGGCCGCAGGCCGAGAATCTCGTCCGGTGGGGTGTTGGACACCCCGTGCACGCGCAGTTCGAGCACCCGACCCACCATGACAACCTCCAAGTGACGGTGTCACTACCCAGCGTGGAGGTTCGAAAGGCCTCCCGGCTACCCCCCCGATCGAGTCGTTTTCGCTGGCGGCGGCCTTGATCGGGGTCAGTTCAGGGTGCGGGCGGGATGCCCGGCCGGCTCTTCAGATGGTGCCAGGACCGTCATCATTCGGACTCCATTATGTATACCCGGTATGTAATTCTGACTCCTGTCGATGTGACTCCCATCGGTGAAGACGCTTCACGAGGAGGAATCCGTTGCAGCGGAAC
Organism: Micromonospora sp. ATA32; assembly: GCA_016802835.1. Classification (GTDB taxonomy): domain Bacteria; phylum Actinomycetota; class Actinomycetes; order Mycobacteriales; family Micromonosporaceae; genus Micromonospora. The sequence continues at coordinate 6,978 of JAEVHO010000282.1, forward strand.
AGAAGAAGACTGGCCGGTATCGGCCTCGTCCTGGGCCTGGCACTCGGCACACCGGGAACGGCGGCGGCCGTCCCGTCGTCGGGCCCGGCCGGGACCGGCGCCGCG
>JAEVHO010000283.1 GCA_016802835.1 Micromonospora sp. ATA32
CCCTGCGGGGCTGGGCGCGCCGGCGACTTCGAGGGCGGCTCGCTTTCGGCCTCGGGCTGCGCACTGCGGGCACCGCGCTGCCGGTCCGGCTGGGGGAGTCCACCCGCCCCGACGGCCTGCACGTCGTCTCGGTCGACGTGCGCCGGAGCTGACCGGGCAAGGTACCGACCGCGCCGACGGAAAGCCGGCGTGGTCGGAACAGTCCTACGTCTCGGACAGCTCGCCGCGGACGATCGCCACGGCCACCCGGCAGAACTCGTCCATGTCCGGGTTGAAGCGCCCGGCGATGTCCGGATGCAGGCCGGAGCGGGTCTCCTCGAGCAGCCGCCGGCAGACCTGCTCGACCGGTTCGCCCGCGTAGCTCGCGCGAACCCGTTCGGTGGCCGCCTGCAGGGCCGAGGTCAGCTGATCCTCCAACGGGCCGCGCAGCTTCTGCTGCACAGGGTCGAGCCCGCTCGGATCGAGCGTGACATGTGGCTCCGACATCGGCGCTCCCTTCGTCGGCGTCCGCGGTACCCCACCGCGGGCGTCGGTCAAACCACGGTCGGTACGGCGGCCACCCGAACCTGGTACGAGAAGTCCTCGGCCGGCTCCTCCGCGTACGACAGCCGCCGGATCTGCCGGTCGTCGTCGTAGAGGGCGACGTCGACGAGGACGCCGAGGTGGGCCAGCCCGATGTTGGCCACCCGCTTCTTGTTTTGCAGCACCGCGCAGACCCCGCCCAGCAGGGTGCTGGCGTCGGAGGTGCGGTGCCCGGGCGGGCAGCGCAGGGTCAGGTCCACTTCGATCGGGCCGCCCAGCGGGGTCCAGCCGGTGCGCTGGGCCGCCGCGCAGGCCGCCTGGAGCAGGGCGTGGACCCTCGTCGCCTGCCGGTGGCCGGCGGCGAAGATGGACAGCGCTTCGGTCTTGACCGGTGGCAGGCCGCTCACCTCGAACGTCAGGGCGAGAGCGCGGGTGTCCTGCACGACGGCACCTCCTCGTTGGGGACGATCCTGCCCAACCGGTGAACCGGCAGAGGGGGGTTTCCCGCGATTACCAACCGATCGGGCAGGCTGGGGTCGGCCGGAGGCACATCGACCGCGACGGCGACGCGCTGGCTGCGGAGCTAGGGAAACGCTAGTCGAACCGGCGGGCGCTGGGTAGCTGTCCGGTCACCGGGGTTCCCTGTCGCTCACTGGGTGGGACGTGGCGCGAAGGCGCAGAACTCGTTGCCCTCCGGATCGGACAGCACCCACCAGCTCACCCGATCGTCCGGCTCCCGCAGCAGCGTGGCGCCGGCGCCGATCAGCGCGGTCGGGTCCGGGCCGGTCAGGTCCACGTCCCAGTGCATCCGGTTCTTGACCGTCTTCCGCTCCGGGACCGGCGCGAAGACCCAGTGATCCCAGGGGAAGCCGGCCGCGGCGAGCACCGACGCCACGCCCACCTCGGTGGTCTCCACCCGGCCGCCGAGCACGCCGGCCCACCACGTGGCCTGGGCGACCGGGTCGGCGCTGTCCACCACCAGTTCGAACGGGCCGGGCCGGGTGCCCTCCCGGGCCCGGAAGGCGCAGAAGTGGTTGCCGTCCGGGTCGGCCAGCACCCACCAGGAGACAGCGGCGTCCGGCTCGCGGACCAGGCGCGCGCCGGCATGCAGCAACGCCGACGGGTCCGCGCGGGCGAGTCGCAGGTCGAGGTGCACCCGGGTCTTGACCGTACGCGGCTCGGGCACCTGGTTGACCCAGACCGACTCCGGTCCGGCGCCACCGGGGCGGACGTCCACCCGGGTGTCCCCGTCGCCGGTGTCGACCAGTTCACCGTCGAGGATCCGGGCCCAGAACCCGCCCAGCTCGTGCGGGTCCGCGGCGTCGATGCAGAGGTCCTTGAAGCGCGCGATCATCCCGCCATCATGCCGGCTGACTCGCCGTGGTCGCTCTCCCCGTGCGCGGCGGGGCCAGCGTCGGTCGCGCTTGGCCTTCTGTAAGGAGTGGGTGAGCTGGCCCACACCGTCCCCCCGGAGCGTGCCATGAGTCATCGTGAGGTTTCGCAGCGTCGCAGGTCGGGCAGTGTTAGCGCACGAAACGCCCGGGACGGTGCCGGTTCGACCCACAGTCAAGGTCCCGGCCGTCTCGCCGTGCGCCGGGGCACGGACGCTCTCCCCGGCCATTCGCCGATGAGAGGGGGAGGGCGATGACGACAGACCCCGACGAGACGCGACATCGGCGCCGGCCACGGGCTCGGGTGCTGGCCGTGGCCGCCGCGTTGTCCCTGGTGGCGCCGCTGGCGGCATGCGGTTCCGGCGGAGCCGGCGGTACGCCCACGATCAACCTGTACTACCCACCAGAGCAGAACCTGCAGAAGGTGGTCGACGACTGCAACGCGCAGGCCCAGGGGCGCTACAAGATCGTGTACCGGGTGCTGCCGCGGCAGGCCGACGACCAGCGGGTCCAGATGGTGCGCCGGCTGGCAGCCCAGGACACCGGGATGGACGTCCTCGGTCTCGACGTCACCTGGACCCAGGAGTTCGCCAGCGCCCACTGGATCCGGGAGTGGACCGGCCAGGACAAGGCCGAGGTGGAGCAGGGCACCCTCGCCGGGCCGCTGGAGACCGCCCGCTATCAGGACAGGCTCTACGCGGCGCCGAAGAACACCAACGTGCAGCTGCTGTGGTACCGCACCGACCTGGTGCGGCAGCCGCCGAAGACCTGGGACGAGATGATCAAGACCGCCCAGGACCTGAAGGGGCAGAACAATCCCTACCAGGTGCTCACCATGGGCGCTCAGTACGAGGGCCTCGTCGTCCTCTACAACACCCTGGCCGAGAGCGCCGGCGGGAAGATCCTCAACGAGGACGGCACCAAGAGCGTGATGGACTCCGGCACCGTCACGGCGCTCGACCAGCTCAAGCGCTTCGCCACGTCGGGCGTGACGTCGCCGTCGTTCAGCAACGCCACCGAGGATCCGGTCCGGCTGGACTTCCAGTCCGGCAACGGCGCCTTCCAGGTCAACTGGCCCTTCGTCTACCCGGCACTGCAGGAGGCCGACCCGGAGCTGGCCAAGAAGGTCACATGGGCCCGGATGCCGGGCATCGACGAGAACACCCCGAGCAAGGTCACCATCGGTGGGGTCAACATGGCGGTGAGCTCCTACTCGAAGCATCCGACGGAGTCCTTCGAGGCGGCGAGGTGCATCCGTGACGAGAAGAACCAGAAGTTCTCCGCGATCAACGACGGGGTGCCGCCGACCATCGAGAAGGTCTACCAGGACCCGGAGATGGACAAGGCGTACCCGATGAAGGACACCATCCTCGAGGAGCTCAAGGACCCGGCGGTCCGTCCGCTGACCCCGGCCTACCAGAGCATCTCCACGGTCATGTCGGCGATCCTCTCGCCGCCGTCGGGGATCCGGCCACAGCAGACCGCCGACGAACTGCGCGACGCCATCGCCGACGCCCTCGTCTCGAAGGGAGTCCTGCCGTGACCCTTCCCGCCACGCCGACCGGCGCCGAGGTGGCCGCGGCGGAGACCGAGCGGCCCACCGGGCGTCACGCGGCGGTGCCCACCCAGCGGACCGGCCGCCGGGGCAGGGCCCCGCTGAGCGAGAACAAGAAGGCCGAGCGCCGGCTGGGCTGGCTGCTCTGCGCCCCCGCCGCGCTGGTGATGGTCGCGGTGACCGCCTACCCGATCAGCTATTCGGTCTGGCTGTCGCTGCAGCGCTTCGACCTGCGCTTCCCCGACCAGCGCGAGTTCATCGGGCTGGAGAACTACGTGACCGTGCTGACCAACCAGTTCTGGTGGACAGCCTTCGGCGTCACCATGCTGATCACGGTGGTCACGGTCGCGATCGAGTTGGTGCTCGGCATGGGCCTGGCCCTGATCATGCACCGCACGCTGGTCGGTCGCGGCATCGTCCGGACCGCCGCGCTGATCCCGTACGGGATCGTCACGGTCGTCGCCGCCTTCTCCTGGCGGTACGCCTGGACGCCCGGCACCGGCTACCTGGCCAACCTGATGAGCGACGGCGCGCCGCTGACCGAGCGGGCCAGCTCGCTGGCGATCATCATGCTGGCCGAGATCTGGAAGACCACGCCGTTCATGGCGCTGCTGCTGATGGCCGGTCTGGCGCTGGTCCCGGAGGACCTGCTCAAGGCCGCCTCCACCGACGGAGCGACGTCGTGGCAGCGGTTCACCAAGGTGATGCTGCCGGTGATGAAGCCGGCGATCCTGGTCGCGCTGCTGTTCCGCACGCTCGACGCGTTCCGGGTCTTCGACAACATCTTCGTGCTCACCGCCGGCGGCAACGAGACCTCCTCGGTCTCGATGCTCGCCTACAACAACCTGATCCGGGGGCTGAACCTCGGCATCGGCTCGACGATGTCCGTGCTGATCTTCATCACCGTGGCGATCATCGCGTTCACCTTCGTGAAGCTGTTCGGCACCGCTGCCCCAGGCAGCTCGGACGAGGAGAGGCGCTGAGATGGCCACCGAAACCACCACGCGGGCCAAGGTCCGCTGGGGTCTGCTGGACGTCATCGTCGTCGTCTTCGCACTGGTCCCGGTGCTGTGGATCGCCTCGCTGTCGTTCAAGACGCCGGCCACGCTGACCGACGGGAAGTTCATCCCCCGGCAGTGGACGCTGGACAACTACCGGACCATCTTCGACACCGACCAGTTCGTCCGGGCCCTGGTCAACTCGATCGGCATCGCCCTCATCGCCACCCTGGTCGCGGTGGTGCTCGGCGCGATGGCCGCGTACGCGATCTCCCGGCTGGACTTCCCCGGCAAGCAGCTGCTGGTCGGGGTCTCCCTGCTGATCGCGATGTTCCCGCAGGTGTCGCTGGTGTCGCCGCTGTTCGAGATCGAGCGGCAGCTCGGCCTGTTCGACACCTGGCCGGGGCTGATCCTGCCCTACATCACCTTCGCCCTGCCACTGGCGATCTACACGCTGTCGGCGTTCTTCAAGCAGATCCCGTGGGACCTGGAGAAGGCGGCGAAGATGGACGGCGCGACCCAGGCCCAGGCGTTCCGGCGGGTCATCGCCCCGCTGGCCGCGCCGGGGCTGTTCACCACGGCGATCCTGGTCTTCATCTTCTGCTGGAACGACTTCCTGTTCGCGATCTCGCTGACCTCCACCGAGCGGTCCCGCACGGTGCCGGTGGCGTTGTCGTTCTTCACCGGCGAGTCGCAGTTCGAGGACCCCACCGGGGCGATCTGCGCCGCCGCCGTGATGATCACCATTCCGATCATCCTGTTCGTGCTCTTCTTCCAGCGCCGCATCGTCTCCGGCCTGACCTCCGGCGCAGTCAAGGGATAGGTGGTAGTCATGGCTGACATCGTGCTGGACAAGGTGAGCAAGCGGTTCCCGGACGGGACCGTCGCGGTGCAGGACGTCGATCTGGAGATCGCCGACGGCGAGTTCGTCATCCTGGTCGGCCCGTCCGGCTGCGGGAAGTCCACCACCCTGAACATGATCGCCGGGCTGGAGGACATCAGCTCCGGTGAGCTGCGCATCGCCGGGCAGCGGGTCAACGACAAGGCGCCCCGGGACCGGGACATCGCCATGGTCTTCCAGTCGTACGCGCTCTACCCCAACATGACCGTCCGGGAGAACATGGCGTTCCCGCTGCGGCTGGCGAAGATGGACAAGGACGCCATCAACGAGAAGGTGGACGAGGCGGCGAAGGTCCTGGAGCTGACCGCGCTGCTGGACCGCAAGCCGGCCAACCTCTCCGGTGGTCAGCGACAGCGGGTGGCAATGGGCCGGGCGATCGTCCGGCAGCCCAAGGCGTTCCTGATGGACGAGCCGCTGTCCAACCTGGACGCCAAGCTGCGGGTGCAGATGCGGACCGTGGTGTCCCGGCTGCAGAAGCAGCTCGGCACGACCACCGTCTACGTCACCCACGACCAGACCGAGGCGATGACCCTCGGCGACCGCGTGGTGATCATGCGGGGTGGCGCGGTGCAGCAGGTCGGCCGGCCGCAGGAGCTCTACGACCATCCGGGCAACCTCTTCGTGGCCGGGTTCATCGGCTCGCCGTCGATGAACTTCCTGCACGCCGCCATGGAGGACGGCAAGCTGCGGACCGCGCTCGGCGACGTGCCGATCGGCGAGCGGATCCGCCGCCAGCTGGAGGCCGGTGACGCGCCGCGCGAGCTGATCCTCGGCGTACGGCCCGAGCACTTCGAGGACGCCGAACTGGTGGACGAGGACACCCGCCGGCGGGGCATGGAGTTCGAGGCGCCGGTCGACATCGTGGAGTCGATGGGCTCGGACAAGTACGTCTACTTCACCGTCGAGGGGGAGCGGGCCAGCGCCGCCGAGCTGGAGGAGCTGGCCGCCGACGCCGGCGCCGCCGACTTCACCGGCGCCGGCTCCAGCCTGGTGACCCGGCTGTCGGCGGAGTCCCCGGTCGCCGAGGGGCAGAACCGTCGGGTGTGGTTCAACCTGGAGAAGATCCACCTGTTCGACCCGGCCAACGGGCGCAACCTGACCCTGCACGAGGGCCGGGCGGCGGGCGCGCTGGCCGACTGAGCACGTGCGGTGTCACCTCACCAGGAGTGGTGCAGTGGCAGGCCGAGGAAGCGGGCGTACCCCCGCAGCGCCACCTCGACCCGGTCGCGGTCGGCGGCGTCGAGCGCGGCCAGCGGGTGGACGGTCACCGCGACGCGGGTCTTGCCGACCGTGCGCCGCCAGGTGCCCACCACCCGGCCGCCGCTGACCACGGTGGCCTGGAAGACACCGTTGCCACCCGGGATGATCGCCTGCTTGTGCGCGGGGTCGAGCATCAACGCGCGGTCCTTGTAGCCGAGCAGGTACTCGTCGAACCCGGGCAGGACGTGCACGTCGCGGACCGGGGCGCGCGGCGCGTCGAGCAGGGCGGCGTCGAGCAGCGTGTCCGCCCCCGTCGACGGTCACCGCCGCCAGGTCGTCACCGGCGCGGCGATGCCGCGCTTGGCGTCGGCGGCGGTCAACCCGGTCCAGCCGGCGAAGTCCTGCCGGGTGGTCGGCCCCGTGGCTGCGGAGTAGCGCCGCGCCAGGATGCCCAGCGCCTCGTCCCGGTCGCCGGTGCGGGTCGGGCGCCCCACTCGTCCAGCAGGACGACG
>JAEVHO010000284.1 GCA_016802835.1 Micromonospora sp. ATA32
AGAAAGTCAAAGCCCTGACCAGCGTTTCTGCTGGTCAGGGCTTTTGTCTGTCGGGACGGCCGGATTCGAACCGACGACCCCTTGACCCCCAGTCAAGTGCGCTACCAAGCTGCGCCACGTCCCGATGCCCCCGCGCGGTTTCCCCCGCGACAGCCGGTACAGCTTAGCGCAGGATCTCCTTCGTACGCACAGGCCCCACCCCGTGCCACGTCGAGCGAAGCAGCCACGGAGAGCGGCCGCACCTCCCGTAAGGCGTCCTAGGAGGATAGGGGACTGCGGTGGGGGAAAAGAACGGCGCCGGGTGGAGGGAGAGCCTCCACCCGGCGCCCGATCGTACGACGATCAGCCGTGCGCCTTGCCCCGGCCGCCCGGGCCGAGCTTCTTGCGCGGGCGTACCGAGATCTCCACCGGGCTGCCCTCGAAGCCGAACTCCTCGCGCAGCTTGCGCTCGACGAAGCGCTGGTAGCCGGCGTCCAGCGGGGCGGTGGTGAAGAGCACGAACCGCGGCGGGGCGACCCCGGCCTGGGTGGCGAAGAGGATCCGCGGCGCGCGCCCGCCCCGCACCGGGTGCGGGGTGGCCTGTACCAGCGCGGTCAGCCATTGGTTGAGCTGCGCGGTCGGCACCCGGGTCTCCCAGCTCGCCAGGGCCTTGCGCAGCGCCGGCGCGAGCTTGTCCACCGCCCGGCCGGTGATGGCCGAGAGGTTGAGCCGGATGGCCCATGGGATGCGGCGCAGCTCGCGCTCGATCTCCTTGTCCAGGTAGTACCGGCGGTCGCCGTCGACCAGGTCCCACTTGTTGAAGGCGATCACCAGTGCCCGGCCGGCCTCGATGACCATGGTCAGGATCCGCTGGTCCTGCTCGCTGATCGGCTCGCTGGCGTCGAGCAGCACCACCGCGACCTCGGCCGCCTCGATCGCCCCGGCGGTCCGCAGGCTGGCGTAGTACTCCGTGCCGCTGGCCTTGCCGACCCGCTTGCGCAGCCCGGCGGTGTCCACCAGCTGCCACGTCTCGCCACCGATCTGCACCAGGCTGTCCACCGGGTCGACCGTGGTGCCGGCGACCGCGTCGACGACCGCCCGCTCCTCGCCGGAGAACCGGTTGAGCAGACTGGACTTGCCCACGTTCGGCCGCCCGACCAGGGCCACCCGGCGCGGGCCGCGGGGCCGGTTCTCGACGATCGGCGGGGCCTCCGGCAGCGCCTGCAGGATCGCGTCCAGCAGGTCACCGGAGCCGCGCCCGTGCAGCGCCGAGACGGGGTACGGCTCGCCGAGGCCAAGCGACCACAGCGAGGTGGCTTCCATCTCGATGGAGGTGTTGTCGGCCTTGTTCGCCACCAGCAGCACCGGCTTGGCGCTGCGACGCAGCATCCGCACCGCGGCTTCGTCCACATCGGTCGAGCCGACCATCGCGTCGACCACGAACAGCACGACGTCGGCGGTGACCACCGCCGCCTCGGCCTGCGCCGCGATCGCGGCGGCCCGGTCCTTGGCGTCGGGTTCCCAACCGCCGGTGTCCACCACGGTGAACGCCCGACCGGCCCACTGCGCGTCGTACGGCACCCGGTCCCGGGTCACCCCGGGGACGTCCTCGACGACCGCCTGCCGGCGGCCGATGATCCGGTTGACCAGCGTCGACTTGCCCACGTTCGGGCGGCCGACCACGGCCACCACGGGTACCGGGCCGGTCTGCTCGACCTCGACGTCCGGTTCCCGGAGCTCCACCCAGCCATCGCCCTCGCTCATGCCACTCCCCTCTCGGTGAGCAGCTCACGCAGCCGGACGACGACCTCGTCGATGCCCAGCTCGGTGGTGTCCAGCACGACCGCGTCCGCGGACTGCTGCAACGGGTCGGCCTTGCGGGTCGAGTCCAGCCGGTCCCGCCGGGCCAGGTCGGCGGCGGTGGCCGCCACGTCGGCGGCGTCCTCCGCGCTGCGCCGCTGGGCCCGGGCCGCCTCGGAGGCGGTCAGGTAGACCTTCAGGTCGGCGTCCGGCGCCACCACCGAGCCGATGTCGCGGCCCTCGATCACGATCCGGCCGGCGTTGGCGATCATCTCTCGCTGCCGGGCGACGAGCAGCGTCCGCACCGCCGGCACGGCGGCCACGGCGGAAACCGCCGCGGTCACCTCGGCGCCCCGGATCTCCGCGTCGACGGTCACGCCGTCGACGGTCACGCCGTACCCCTGCGGGTCGGTGCCGATGCGCAGGTCGACCTCGCCGGCGACCTTGGCCACCGACTCGGCGTCTGCCGGGTCGACCCCGGAGCGCAGCACCGCGAAGGTGATGGCCCGGTACATCGCGCCGGTGTCCAGGTAGCGGGCACCGAGGCCGGCGGCGAGCCGCCGCGACACGGTGGACTTACCCGAACCGGATGGCCCGTCCACAGCGACCACACACCGCCCGGTCCGTACGTTCTCCCCCACCGTGTTCCTCCTCAGCCCGTACCTCGCGGGTCGCCGTCGTGCGGCGCCGTTGAGCGGTTGTCCATCGTCCTCAATCATGCCCGGGCCCCGATACCGGCCCGCGCGCGACGCCGCCGGCGCGACCCACGCCACCCCGCGACCCCGCAGAGTCGCCCGGAAGCCTACCGGCTGCCGTACCCCGAACGACTCCGGTCAGTCGCCCACCGCTTTGAACAGCGCGGCGACCTCCGCGTTGGTGAGCCGGCGGGTCCGCCCGGCGCGCAGGTCGCCGAGCCGGATCGGCCCGAGCGAGGTACGCACCAGCCGGGACACCGGGTGCCCGACCTCGTCCATCAGCCGCCGGACGATGTGCTTGCGCCCCTCGTGCAGGGTCAGCTCCACCTGGGCGGTCTTGCCCAGGGTGTCCACCACCTTGAACGAGTGGACCTGCACCGGGCCGTCCTCCAGCTCGACGCCGGCCATCAGCCGCCTGCCCAGGTTCCGTGGAATCGGCCCGGCCACCTCGCACAGGTACGTCTTCAGCACCTCGTACGACGGGTGCATGAGCCGGTGGGCGAGGGCGCCGTCGTTGGTGAGCAGCAGCAGGCCTTCGCTGTCCGCGTCGAGCCGCCCGACGTGGTAGACCCGTTGCTCCACCCGGTCGAGGAAGTCCGCGAGGGCGGTGCGTCCCTTCTCGTCCGCCATGGTGGAGACCACCCCGCGCGGCTTGTTCATGGCCAGGTAGACCAGCCGGGTATCGGCGACCAGGCGCTCGCCGTCGACGTGGATCACCGAGGTGGCCGGGTCGACCTTGTCGCCGAGCTGCGCGACCTTCCCGTCGACGGTGACCCGGCGCCGGAAGATCAGATCCTCGCAGGCGCGACGGGAACCCACTCCGGCGGCGGCCAGCACCTTCTGCAGGCGCTCGGCCCCCTCCGCGGGCGCGTCGGTTCGGGCGGTTCGGTCATTGCGTGGCATCGGCAAACTCTTCTACGTCGTCGGGTAGGAACGGGGCGAGCGGCGGCAGTTCGTCGATCGTGTTCAGCCCGAGCTTCTCCAGGAACATCGTGGTCGTCCGGTAGAGGAACGCCCCACTGTCCGGTTCGGTGCCACACTCCTCGACCAGGCCGCGAGATACCAGCGTACGGATGACCCCGTCGCAGTTCACACCCCGGATGGCCGAGATCCGCGACCGGGTCACCGGCTGCTTGTAGGCGATCACCGCCAGTGTCTCCAGCGCAGCCTGGGTCAGTCGGGTCGTCTGCCCCTCCAGGACGAACCGTTCCACGTAGCCCGCGTATTCCGGGCGGGTGTAGAGCCGCCAGCCGCCAGCCGCCCGGCGCAGCTCGAAACCGTGCCCCGCCGCGGTGTAGCCGGCGGCGATCCGGTCCAGCACGGCGCCGATCCGCTCGGCGGGCTGCTCCAGCACCTCGGCCAGCAGGAGTTCGCTGACCGGTTCGTCGACCACCAGCAGGATCGCCTCCAGCGCACCGGTCAGCTCGGCCTCGTCCAGCGGCTCGGCGGGCGGCTCCGGCGCCGCGCGCCGTCCGCGCGCCGTTCCCCTTCGGGGTACGCCCGCAGCACCCGCGGGCACCCCTTCCGCCGCCTCCACGGCCTCCTCCGGCCCGGCAGGCCCAAATGTCCAGGCGGCCTCGTCCATCAACGCGGCCTCGTCCGTCAACGCGGCCTCATCCGTCAACGCGGCCTCATCCGTCAACGCGGCCTCGTCCATCAACGCGGCCTCGTCGGTCAAGGCAGCCTCCGGAGATCCTGGTATGTTCCCGCACCTCTGGCGACACATCGGTAACAAGATCGGGCTCGGGCTCCGGCTCGGCGGTGGTCGGCTCCGGGTCAGACGGCTCGGGTTCGGGGCGCGCTGGGCTCGGGGCGGCGCTGCTGCGCCCAGGGCGGCACCCACGCTGCGGCCTGGTCGGCCAGCGAATCCCGGTGCTCCTCGTTGCTCATCCCGGTCACTCCTCGCTCGTCCCCGTCACCGGGTGATCGTCCGCCGCCCCGGTCGCCGGTGCTGCCTCCTCCGCCGTGGAGCCGGCCGCCGGCTCCGCCGTGAAGCCAGCCTCCGATGCGGGCGTGGAGCCGGCCGCCGGCGCGGGCGTCTCGGCCGGGGCGCCGGCGTACTCGTCGATCTGGAGGTCGGTGCCGCCCTCGGCCGGGCCGGTCCACCGTACGGTCAGCTCCTCCAGGGCCAACTCCTGCACGAAGGCGACCAGCCCCTCCCGGTAGAGCTCCAGGAGGGCGAGGAACCGGGCCACCACCTCCAGGGTGGCCTCGCAGTCCGCGCAGAGCAGGGAGAAGGTGGCGATGCCGGCGCGGCGCAGCCGCTCGGAGAGGATCGCCGCGTGCTCCCGGACGCTGACCCGGACCATGTGCACGTGGGCGATGGAGACCTCGGGGACCGGCTTCGGAGTCATCGCCCGGATCGCCAGCTTGAGCAGCCGCTCCGGGCCGATGCCGAGCACCAGGTCCGGCAGCGCCTCGGCGTACCGGGGCTCCAGAGTCACCGCGCGGGGATAGCGTCGTCCGCCGACCGCCTCCAGCGCGGCGATGTGCGCCGCCGCCTCCTTGTACGCCTTGTACTGCAGCAGCCGGGCGAAGAGCAGGTCCCGCGCCTCCAGCAGGGCGAGGTCCTCCTCGTTCTCCACCTCGGCGGCGGGCAGCAGCCGGGCCGCCTTCAGGTCGAGCAGGGTGGCGGCGATCAGCAGGAACTCGCTGGCCTCGTCCAGGTCCCACTGGTCGCCCATGGCCCGGATGTAGGCGATGAACTCGTCGGTGACCCGGTGCAGGGCAACCTCGGTCACGTCGAGCTTGTGCTTGCCGATCAGCTGCAGCAGCAGGTCGAACGGGCCGGTGAAGTTGGCCAGCCGGACGGTGAAGCCGCTGCTCCCCTCGGCGCCGGCGGGAGCCGGTTCGACCACGTCGTCGCCGCTGGCGGTGGCGGCGGGTGGGTCGAGGGGCCGGGCGGTCATCCGAAGAACCTAGTCCACGGGGTCGGCGTACCGGTGCGGTGGTGCACCCCGACCTACCGCTCGGACTGAGCGGCGATCACCTCACGGGCCAGCTGGCGGTAGTTGCGCGCGCCGGACGAGGCTGGGTCGAGCGTCGTGATCGGGGCGCCGGCGACCGTCGACTCGGGGAACTTCACGGTCTTGGTGATGACGGTCTGGTAGACCTTGTCGCCGAAGGCCTCCACCACCCGCTGCAGCACCTGGCGGCAGTGCGTGGTGCGGCTGTCGTACATGGTGGCGAGGATGCCTTCCAGCTCCAGGTCGAAGTTGAGCCGTTCGCGCACCTTGTCGATGGTGTCCAGCAGCAGCGCGACGCCGCGCAGGCTGAAGAACTCGCACTCCAGCGGGATGAGCACGCCGTGCGCGACGGTCAGCGCGTTGATCGCCAGCAGGCCGAGCGACGGCTGGCAGTCGATCAGGATGTAGTCGTATTCCTTGCGGACGTTCCGCAGGATCCGGGCCAGGGCCATCTCCCGGGCGACCTCGTTGACGAGCTGGATCTCCGCCGCGGAGAGGTCGATGTTGGCCGGCAGCAGGTGCAGCCCGGCGACGTCGGTCTTGATCAGGACGTCCTCGGCGATGACGTCGTCCTGCATCAGCAGGTTGTAGACCGACAGGTCGAGGTTGTGCGGGTTGACGCCCAACCCGACCGAGAGGGCGCCCTGCGGGTCGAAGTCGACCAGCAGCACCTTGCGGCCGTACTCGGCGAGCGCGGCGCCCAGGTTGATGGTGGTGGTCGTCTTGCCGACGCCACCCTTCTGGTTGGCCATCGCGATGATCCGGGCCGGGCCGTGCCGGTCGGTGGGCATCGGCTCGGGGATGGGCTTGCGCATCGTGTATGCGGCCGGGTCCGCCGGACCCAGGTCCGCGCCGAGCGTGGCCTGCTGCTCGCGGAGCTCCGACGTCCAGGTCTCGGCACGGTCACCGTTGCCAGCCATGTCCTCGTTGCCCCCTCCCGACGACCACCCGGCGTCGGAACCCACCGACGTCCTTCGCGGCGCCGCTGCGCACCCCGGTTGTCGCCCCAGGAGGTCCGCGCCGATGCCGACTGTACGCCACCGACCAGCAGGCCGTTCGGCACCCGCTCGGCGTGTCGGCCGCCGCTGCGAAGGACGGGTCCGTGCGCCGGCAGCGTGGCCTCGGCAGGCCACCGAGCCGATCTGCGCGACGGGCCGGGCGCTCGCTGGCGCACGTCCCGTCGGGACGGTCAGCCGCGGGCCCGGGGACTGGGCGGTGGCGTACACCTCGCGTAGCCGCTCGACGGTCACCAACGTGTAGATCTGGGTGGTGGTCACCGAGGCGTGCCCGAGCAGCTCCTGCACCACCCGCACGTCGGCGCCGCCGTCCAGCAGGTGGGTGGCGTACGAGTGGCGCAGCGTGTGCGGGGAGACCGCCGCCGGTCCGTCCACCGGCAGCCCGGCCCGCTCGGCGGCGCTCCGCAGGATGGTCCAGCTCCCTGCCGGGAGAGCGCGCCGCCGCGGGCGTGACGAGACCGCCTGGGTGCCCCGGCCGGCGGTGACCAGGCCGGCCGGCCCGGCCAGGTACCCGCCGCAGCCGCCTCGAGGCGTACCCGGCCCGATCGGGC
>JAEVHO010000285.1 GCA_016802835.1 Micromonospora sp. ATA32
CCGCGGCGCGACGGTGAGGTCGGCGCCGGCCCGGATGGCGTCCCGCAGCCGCTCGTCCGCGCCCACCTCGCCGCCCGGCCAGACCACCGTCCGGTCGATCTCGCCGCGCACCACTGCCGCCGCCCCGACCACCGACCGGTGTACGCCACCGCTGACCGCCGCCGTCGGATGGACTAGGGTGCCGCCGCCGGCCACGTGCAGGTTGGCCGCCAGGTAGTCGCCGGGCGTGCCGGTGTCGTAGTAGGTGCCGGGGAAACGCACTACCTCCAGCGCGCCCGCGGCCTCGGCCGGCCGCCAGATGCTGCGTACCAGGTCTCCGTGGGCCGCCGGGAGGTCCCGGACCAGCCGCCAGGGCAGCAGCGAGAAGCCGGTGAAGCGGTGGCCGCTGAACGTGCCCGGTTCCGCCGGGTCCGCCGCGGGCTGACCGAGCAGGCGTACCCGGTGCCCGTCCCACCCCCGCAGCAGCGCGGCGATGTCCGGGCCCGGTGGGCGCCGAGGATCGGCCAGGTAACCGTCCACGTTGCCGACCAGGACGCCCCGGCCGGCGATCCAGTCCCGCAGGTTGCCGATGCCCCCGGCGGTGCCGAGCGGGTCGCCCGGCTCGACCGACAGGTGGGCCCGTGAGCCCACGTGGTCGACCACCTGATCGGCCAGGTAGCACGCGTTGACCGCGACCCGCTGCGGGCCGGTCAGCCCGAGCCCGGCCAACCGGGCCAGCATCCGGTCGAGCAGCGGCACGTTGCCGACCGGGCAGAGCGCCTTCGGCAGCCGCTCGGTGAGCGGTCGCAGCCGGGTGCCCTCGCCGGCGGCGAGCACGAGAGCGCAGATCTCCGTCGCCGGGCCGCCCTCCGTAGCGGTCGGGTCGGCGGGGCGGCCCGGCCCGCTCACGCCTTCGGGTTGGCCGGTGGGACCTGCCCGGCCATCGGCCCGATGCCGTACTGACCGAGCAGGTTGGCCGTCGCGCGGCTCAACCGGGGCAGGTCGTCCAGCGGGTGCCAGGCGGCCTCGAACACCTCCGCGCCGTCCACCGTCAGCTCGGTGCTGGACGCCGGGACCTCCGCCTCGAAGACCATGTCGACCCAGCCCTTGTCGTGCACCAGCGCGTTGGGGGTGGCCGGGCGCAGCCGGTCGGTGCCGAGCCGGATGCCGGACTCCTCGAACAGCTCGCGGGCCGCCCCGACGATCGGCCGCTCACCGCGTTGCAGCAGGCCGGCCGGGAGGGTCCAGCTGTGCCCGGGTGGCTGCCGCAGCAGCAGCAGCCGGCCGGCGCCCTCGGCCTCGGTGTCCCGCACCAGGGTGACCGCGCCCACGATGTACTTCGGCACGACGAGCCGGACCAGCCGGCGCCGTACCGGGATGGGCAGGCGGTAGAAGAGCTGGTACGCGAAGGCCCGTCCGGTGGCACGCGATCGGGGGATCATGGCTCCAGGCTAGTGGCCGCGGCGGCCAGGACGACGCCCGGGTGAGAACGGTTCACTGGCGGTGGTCGACCAGGTCGATGAGCTGGCGTACCACGGTGTCCGGCTCGATGGCCCGGTCGAAGACCGCGACCAGCAGGGTCTCCAGGTCCGGGTAGCCCAGTTCCTCGGAGAGCCGCAGCAACGGCAGGTCGCTGGCGAGCCCCCGGTTGTGCTTGCGCAGCGCCAGCCCGATGGTGGCCCGGCCGAGGCGTACCTTGTCGCTGATCGAGATGCCCGGCTCGGTGTGGTCGGCGAACCAGCGGTTGATCTGCATCTGGGCGTGCGGCGACTTGACGAAGACGAGCCACTCCCGGCGCGGCCCGCGCGGCGCGGCGTCGGCCTCGAAGCCGCTCTCCGCGTCGGTCTCGGTGAAGATCTCCACCACGTCGCCCTCCTCCAGCTCGGAGGCGAGCGGCGCGAGCCGCCCGTTGATCCGGGCGGCGAGGCAGTGGTCGCCGCGCTCGGTGCCCAGCTCGTACGCCAGGTCAACCGGGGTGGCGCCGGCGGGGAGGACGACCTGCCGGCCGTCGGCGACGACCTGGATCTGCGCCTCGGCCAGGTCGCAGCGCAGCGACTCGAGGAACTGCGCCGGGTCCACGGTGTCCTGCTCCCAGTCGAGCACCCGGCGCAGCCAGGACAGCTCGTCGGCCCGCTCGGCGGCGCCGGTGGCCGGGCGCGGGAAGCGGAAGTCCGCGGCGATGCCGTACTCGGCGGCCTGGTGCATCTCCTCGGTGCGGATCAGCACCTCCACCGTGCGGTCCTGCGGGCCGCGCACGCTGGTGTGCAGCGAACGGTAGAGGTTGTTCTTCGGGGAGGCGATGAAGTCCTTGAAGCGGCCGGCGAGCGGTCGCCAGAGCCCGTGGACCGCGCCGAGCGCCGCGTAGCAGTCGGTCGCCGGGCCGTCCACGATGATCGCGATCCGCGGCAGGTCGAACGGCGCACTGTGGCCGCCGGCGACGGTGTCCTTCCAGATCGAGTAGAGGTGCCGGGGGCGGGGGGAGACCTGCGCGTCGACCCGGCTGCGCTTGAGCGCCACCTTCGTCCGCGCCACGACGTCGTCGAGGTACGCCTGCCAGCCCGGCCGGTCGTGCAGGTGCCGCTGGATCCGGGCGTGCTCGTCGGGTTCCAGGTGCAGCAGCACCACGTCGTCGAGCTCGCGCTTGAGGGTCTGGATGCCCAGCCGGTCGCAGAGCGGGACCAGCACCTCCTGGGTGGCCCGGGCGATCCGTTGCCGGGAGGCCGCGGACCGGACGCCGAGGGTACGCATGTTGTGCAGCCGGTCGGCCAGCTTGATGATCAGAACCCGGACGTCCTTGCCGGCTGCGATGATCATCTTGCGGATCGTCTCGGCCTCGGCCGCCTTGCCGTAGAAGGCCTTGTCGAACTTGGTCACCCCGTCGACCAGGTGGGCCACCGCGCGGCCGAAGTCCTCGCTGAGCGCCTGGAGGGTGTAGCGGGTGTCCTCCACGGTGTCGTGCAGCAGCGCCGCCACCAGCGTGGTGGTGTCCATGCCCAGCTCGGCGCAGATCTGGGCGACCGCGAGCGGATGGGTGATGTACGGCTCGCCGCTCTTGCGGAACTGCCCGCGGTGCATGTTCTCCGCGATGGTGTATGCCCGGCGCAGCACCGACGCGTCGGCGCTGGCGTGGATGCCGCGGTGAGCGCGAACCAGCTGGCTGACCGGGTCGGTGTCGGCGGTCGGCCAGGTCAGCAGCGAGCGCAGCCGGCGGGTGAGCGGCAGCTCGCCCGGCTGGGTCGGGAGGGCGCCCCCCAGGGCGGCACCGTGTCCGGCGTCGACGTCCACCTGGGACACCTCCTCACCCCGGCTCCACGGTCCCTGGCCTTCGGCAACCGGGAGCAGGCCCACGAAACGGGCAGGACTGCACTCTCTTAACAGCCTAAGCGAGTCGACGTAGTCCGATCGGTCACTTGGTCATGAGCGTTCGGTCGAGAGTTGGTGGGACCCCCCGGCTTCCGCCTTGGTCAACAGAGCGCGGAACCGGCCCGCGCCGGTCACCGGCGAGGACCACCCGGAGGACACTTCCACCAGCCGGGTCTCCGGTCGCTCCAACCAGGACAGGATGCGTTCGGACTCCTCGGCGGAGGCCCGGGGGACGGGCCCGTGGCCGGGCAGCACGGTCTCGGCGGTCGTCCGGATCGCGTTCAGCGTCGGTCGAGGGTGGACACCGGGCGGGGAGACCCCGGCGCCCGCCAGCCGGCCGTGGCGGACCAGGGCCAGCTCCCAGCCGCCCTGTGAGGCCCGCCGGGCGGCGGCCAACTCGGCGATCCGGGTCAGCCCGACCAGTCGCTGCATCCGGACCGTCGCCCGGAGCACCGCCGCGAGCCGGGACCGGACCACCGCCGCCTCCTCGTAGCGCTGGTCGCGGGAGAGCGTCTCGATCCGGGCGAGCAGCGCGTCGACCACCACCTGCGGGTCGCTGGCGGTGGCGGTGCGGAACGGCGCCGCGGCGCGCTGGTCGTACTCCTCGGGGGTGATCCGGTGCTCGCAGGGCGCCGGGCACCGACCCAGCTCGGCCAGCGCGCAGGCCGGCGTGACGGTGCGCAACGAGAGCCGGTGCGTGCACTGACGCAGCGGCACCGCGTCGTGGAAGCCGGCCGCGGCCAGCTCGGCCGTCCGCCGCGAGCTGAACGGGCCCAGGTAGGCCTCGTCGTCGGGGGAGAGGGCGCGGACCACCGACAGGCGCGGGTAGGGCCCGTCGGTCAGCTTGAGCCAGACCACCCGCTCCGGGAACTTCGAGCGCCGGTTGTACGGCGGGGCGTGCGCGGCGATCAGCCGCAGCTCGCGCACCTCGGCCTCGAGCGGGTGGGCGCACTCGACCGCCTCCACCCGTTCGGCCGCGGCGAGCATCTCCGAGATCCGGGCCCGCTTCTCCCCGGCGGTGAAGTAGCTGCGCACCCGGGTGGCGATGTCACCGGAGGTGCCGACGTAGAGCGGCCGGTCGTCGGCGGCGCGGAAGATGTAGACGCCGGGGACCTTGGGCAGCCCCTCGGCCAGGTGCCGCTTGCGGCGCTGGGTGGGGGTGACCGCCCGGGCGAACTCGATCGCGTCGCCGACGGTGTGCACCCGGTGCCCGCCGAGCCGGCCGATCAGCCCGTGCAGCACGTCGACGGTGGCCTTGGCGTCGTCGAGCGCCCGGTGGGTCGGCTGGGTGGCGGTGCGGAAGAACGCCGCGAGGGTGCCGAGCTTGCGGTTGGGCACCTCGTCGCGGGTGAGCACCCGGCGGGCCAGCGCGGCGGTGTCCAGCACCCGGGGGTTGGGCCAGCGGTAGCCGTGCTGCGCGCAGGCGGCCTTCAGGAAGCCGACGTCGTAGGGGGCGTTGTGGGCGACCAGGACCGCGTCGGTGATGAACTCCAGGAAGCTCGGCAGTACCTGCTCGATCGGTGGTGCGGGCAGCAGCATGGCCTGGGTGATGCCGGTCAGCACGGTGATGAACGGCGGGATGGGCTGCCCCGGGTTGACCAGGGTGGCCAGCACCCCGAGCTCCTCGCCGCCGCGCACCTTGACCGCGCCGATCTCGGTGATGCCGCCGCCGTCCGGCGCGCCACCGGTCGTCTCCAGGTCGACCACCACGAAGGTGGTCGCGTGCAGCGGCAACGCCGGGTCCACGCCCGCGCCGACCGTCGGGTCCAGGCCGGCCAGCGCCTCCTGGACGTACTCCCGTTGTGCCATCCGCGGCACGCTAGCGCGTCGGTCCGACACTCCTGCCTCAGCGGCCCCATCCGGCAGCACCGGTCTAGGATGAGAGATCGGCTCACTCATCAGGCGGTGGGCCCGGTCGCGGTGGGAGACTTGCCACATGCCCCTCGCCGAGCCGTACGACGACCACCTCCCGCAGGAGGATCCGGTCGCCGCCGTGCCCGAGGCCGGTGGGGACGGCGACCCGGTCGAGGCGCAGCCGACCGCGGCCAACGAGACCACCTCGGCCTCCGACCACCCCGCGACCCCCGAGCCGGAGCCCACGCTGCCCGAGTCGGTACGGCAGCGGATCATGGCGCTGACGGCGGCGGTGCTGCCCGCGCTGGCCGCCGACGAGTGCCGGTGCCGCTGCGCCGGGTGGCCAAGTTCGCCCCCAACCGACGTGCCCGGCTCGGGCGCCCCGGCGATCGCCGCCCAGCTCGCCGCCGACCCGCTCTTCCGCCAGCGGGTCACCGCCCGGGTGCTGTCCGACGCCGGTGACCTCGGCAGGGCGTCGTCGAGGGTACGGCACGGCCGCCGCCGACCCGGTCGAGGTGGCGGCGCTGGCCTACCTGGCCCGCCCCCGGGGCTGGCGGGAGCTGATCGAGGCCAGCGGCGCGGCGGTGCGGGCCGAGGCCGACAGTGCGGTCGTCGCCGAGCTGGTCCGGGAGGCCGAGCAGCGGGCCACCCGCGCCGAGCACGACCGGGCGGTGGCCCGGGTCGAGGCGGAGAAGCTCCGCGACGAGGTGGCCCGGGTCCGCGAGGAGCTGGGTCAGCTGCGCGAGGAGAGCCGGCAGCTGGCCCGGTCGCTGCGGGAGACCCAGGCCCGGGAGCGGAAGGCGAACGAGCTGCTGGCCACCGAGCGGGGGCGGGCCACCAGGCGGCCGCCGACACCGATGCCGAGCTGCGCCGGGCCCGGGCCGGCTGGCCGAGGCGGAGGCGGCGGCGGGCGTGGCCCGACAGAGCGCCAAGGAGGCCCGGTCGGTCGACGACGCGCGGCTCTGGCTGCTGCTGGAGACCATCGGTCAGGCGGCGGTCGGGCTGCGCCGCGAGCTGGCGCTGGACCCGGTCGACCGGCTGCCGGCGGACTTCGTCGCCGACGCCTTCGCCGAGAAGCCGGGCACCGCCGCCACCGGCACGCCCGTGCGGGCCCGGGACACCGACGACCCGGCTCGGCTGGACCAGCTGCTCGCCCTGCCGAAGGCGCACCTGGTGGTCGACGGCTACAACGTCACCAAGCGCGGCTTCGGCGAGATGTCCCTGGAGCAGCAGCGCAAGCGGCTGATCACCGGGCTGGGCGGAATCGCGGCGCAGACCGGTGACGAGGTCACCGTGGTCTTCGACGGGGCCGAGCGGATGCACGGGCTGCCGCCGACGCCGCGCGGCGTCAGGGTGCTCTTCTCCCACAAGGGGGAGACCGCCGACGAGCTGATCCGCCGGCTGGTACGCGCCGAGCCCGTCGGGCGCCCGGTCGTGGTGGTCTCCTCGGACCGCGAGGTCGCCGACGGGGTACGCCGGCACGGCGCGTACCCGCTCGGCGCGGACTCGCTGCTGCGCCGCCTCGCCCGCTCCTGAGCCACCCGGCGGCCCGGGGCCGCCGTCGACCCCGGCCGTCCCCGCGGTACCCGTGGGACGGGGGCGCCGGGGTGCTTGAGCGGGGGGTTCGGGATGGCTGCGGACCGGTTGTCCGGTTCTGTCGTACCCCTCTCCTAGCGTCGATGTGACCGAGGGTGGTCGGACGACGACGTCGCCGCCACCGCCGCTTCGCCACAGGAGGCGCGATGCTCATCGACTGCGACAGGTGCGGGATCCGGGGCGCGAGGTGCTCCGGCT
>JAEVHO010000286.1 GCA_016802835.1 Micromonospora sp. ATA32
TTGCCGCCGCCAACGCCGACCTGCCCTGGCCGGCGGCGCCGCATCTGGCGCTCTGGCAGGCCCTCACCGTGCTGCGGGAGCACCGTGGCGACGGGCATGTCGCGGCGCTGCTCACCGCCGGCCTCGACCCGACCGAGGCGCTGGTGTCGTTCGCCGCGATCGGTGCGGCTCCGGTCGAGGTCTTCGCCAGCCGTGGCTGGACGGACGAGGAATGGGCCGCCGCCCGGGACCGGCTCGCCACCCGGGGCCTGGTGGACGCCGAGGGCGTGGCGACCGAGCAGGGGCGCCGGGTCCGGGACGAGGTGGAGCGGCGTACCGACGAGTTGGCCGCCGGGCCGTGGCGAGCGCTCGGTCCGGCCGTCGGCCGGCTCGCCCAGCTGGTCGTACCGGTCATGCAGGCCGCGGTCGGGTCCGGCCTGCTGCCCGCGCAGAGCACCCTGGGCATCCGTCGCGGACAGTGACCGGCGGCGGGTGGGTTCCCTGACGAGCGTGATACCTGTGAGGCATATCGATGACTCACAGGTATCACGCTCGTCGGCATCCAGATCGGAGGACGACGCGGCGTTGTCGGGGACAGGCCGTCCCTCGGCGGCTGCGATGCCCGCCCGAATCACGGGGGACGGGTCAGGCGATGCGGCGGATGCGGCGGATGGCGAGGTAGAGCAGGAGCGCGGCGAGGGCGACGAAGATGCCGGTTTCGATGCCCTGGAAGAGCCAGAACCGGCCCGCCGGCTGGTACAGCTGCCAGTTGTAGGCGCCGGGCCCGATACCCAGGTCGGCGCCGCAGGCTCCGCCGTGCGGATTCGAAGCGCCGGGCGGACACATCACCCCGCCGTCGGGCAGCACCATCTTTCCGGCGGCGTCGCGGACACCACTGGAGAGAACCCAGTCACCGCGGGACATGCTCGGTTCATCGGTGGACCCGTACACGGGAAAGGTAAGGGTGTGGGCGGGTAGGTAGTGCGGTCTGACCAGGATCGCCAGGGCAGCCCGCAGGCCGGCGAACCCGACGAGGGTGACAGCCATCGCCGGCAGCATCCGGCGCCAGATGGTGCCGGCGAAGATGCCCAGCGCCACCGCGAAGAGGGTGTAGCCGATCGGCGCCACGCCCTGCAGGTCGAAGACGATGACGCCAAATCGGCCCTGCCGTGCGGCCTGGGTGAGCGGGTCGACCCACCACGACATGCCCAGCCCGTAGCCGATCGCGGCGGTCAGCGCGGCCGCGCCGACCAGCCCGAATTTCACCAGTGCCCAGTGCGTCCGGCTGATGCCCTGGGTCCAGACCAACCGGTGCGTGCCCTGTTCGACCTCGCGGGCGACCAGCGGAGCGCCCCAGAACAGGCCGACCAGCATCGGCAGGATGAGAAGCAGCACGGCCACCAGGTTCAGGCTGCCGTACCGGTTCGTGAACCGGTGGAACCCCGCCTCGCAGGTGTCCCTTGTGGCCGGGGACAGGTCGGCCTGGGCCATCTGACGCACGCAGTCCGGCAGGCCGAGCTCGGCGAACGTGTGCCGCATCGACAGGGCGATCGGGATCATCAGGGCGGCGAGGACCGCGAACCCGACGAGGGTGAACAGTGCTTGTTTCCGGTGTTGCCGCCAGGCCAGCCAGATCATGCCGACACCCCCCATTCCGCGTGACTCGCTTCGGTGTCGCCCTCGGCCAGATAGGCCAGGATGAGGTCTTCCAACGTCACCTCGCGGACCGTCCAGGAGGAATCGTCAACCGGCCCGTCGGTGCGGACCAGCAGGGTGGACTGCCGGTCGGTGTGGCTGGCCCGGACCACCGCCGCGACTCCGCCGATCGGGCCACCGCCGTTCCGGGGGCCCACCAACTGCCGGTGCCCGGCGACCAGGTCGTCGACCGTGCCGACGAGCTGCACCCGCGCGGCGTGCAGCACGATCAGGTAGTCGCAGACCCGTTCCAGGTCGGCCAGCAGGTGCGAGGACAGCAGCACTGTGGTGCCGTCGTCGGCGACGCTGCCCATCAATGACTGCAGGAACTCGCGCCGGGCGAGGGGGTCAAGGCTGGCGACCGGTTCGTCGAGCAGCAGCAGCCGCGGCCGTTTCGCCAGGGCGAGGGCGAGGGCGACCTGGGCGCGTTGTCCGCCGGACAGCTTGCCGACCGGCTTGTTCGGCGGGATGCCGAGGTCCGCGAGGCGCGTGCGGGCCAGTGCGGCATCCCACCGCCGGTTGAGCTTGCCACCCATGGTGACCAGTTCGGTCGCGGTGAAGTCGCGGTACAGCGGGGTGTCCTGGGCGACGAATCCGATCTCGGCCAGGACTTTCGTGTTGTTGTACGGCGATTCGTCGAAGACCCGCACCGCCCCGGCGTCGGGCCGCAGCAGACCTACCGCCATGTGCAGGAGCGTGCTCTTGCCCGCCCCGTTGGGCCCGACGAGGGCAGCGATGCGTCCGGCCGGCAGGTGCAGTGAACAATCCCGCAGCGCCCAGTTTCTTCCGTACCGTTTGCCCAGCTGGTCGGTCTCCAGCACCATGTCCATCCTGTGTCCTCTCCTGCTGCTCACGCGGATTGCGTCTGCGCCGATTCGGTGGGGAGCGTGGCCCGCATCGTCGTCTCCACCAGGGCGGTGACGTCTTCGGGCGTCAGTCCGGCGGCCTGCGCCCGGCGTAGCCAGGCCACCAGGTCCTCACGCAGCTCGGCCTGATTGGGCAGAGACGCGCCCGCGAGGGTGCGCTTCACGAACGTGCCCACCCCGGGTCGGCCCTCCGCCAGGCCCTCGATCTCCAACTCGCGGTACGCCTTCAGCACCGTGTTCGGGTTGATCGCCAGCGACTGCGCGACGTCGCGGACTTTCGGCAACTGGTCACCAGGCGCCAACAGGCCCACGCGTAGGGACTGTTTGACCTGCTGGACCAGCTGCATGTACGTGTTCACCTTCGACCGGCCGTCCAGCACGAACTCGATCAACCGAGATGACCCTTCCTGTTGTCCTACGACAGTAAGACTATAAGACAGGTTCCAGCGAGATCGGCTCGCCGTCAACCACCGAATACGCAAAGGTGGCCGGCGGACGGGAATCCAGCGGTGAACCGTGAGGACAGTGAACTGTGCAGCGCTCCCACGCCGTACCAGTCGTCGTCAGGGACACCACGGGACGACGGGAGACGCGGTGAAGGTGCAGCGGAAGCACGTGCTGGCGGCGGGAGTGGCGGTGGCCGCCTCGGCGGTGCTGGCGGTCGGGACCGGGTTCGGCTTCGCCGACACCACTCCGGCCCGGGCATCAGCGTGCCAGGGGTCGGTCACGTTCTCGGCGGAGGGCGGGGCGCCGGGGGCGACCAGTGACCGGTTCCCGGTGGGGACCCGGCTGCGAGTGACGAACCTGGACAACAACCGGACGGCGACAGTGACCGTCACCGGCCCGTCGGGCAGCTGCGTGCTGCTCAACGCGGCGGCGATGGAGCTGGTCCGTGAGCCGGGCAAGAACGTGATCCGGCGCAACCTGGTGGAACGCCTGGACGGCGGCGGGGCGCAGGCCGGACCGGGCGCGGGAGCGCAGCCGGACGGCCAGACCCGGCCCGGCAGCGCGCAGCCCGGCGGGGTGGTTCAGCCCGGGGCGCCGGCCGGGGCCAGCGCGTGCAGCGGAGCGATCACCTTCTCCGCCGAGGGTGGGGCGCCCGCCGCGACCAGCGGGCAGTTCCCGGTCGGTACCCGGCTGCGGGTGACCAACCTGGACAACAACAAGACGGCGACGGTGACCGTCACCGGCCCGTCGGGCAGCTGCGTGCTGCTCAATGCCGCCGCGATGGAGCTGATTCGCGAGTCGGGCAAGAACCTGGTCCGCCGCAACGTGGTCCAGGTGCTCCGCTGAGCTGACCCGACGGCGGGTGTCGCGGTAGGCCACGACACCCGCCGGTCCGGTCAGCCGAAGGCGGCCTCCAGGATGTCCAGACCCCGGTTCAGCTCGTCCTCGGAGATGACCAGCGGGGGCAGGAAGCGCAGCACGTTGCCGTACGTGCCGCAGGTCAGGGTGAGCAGGCCGGCGGCGTGGCAGGCCGCCGACACCGCCGCCGTGGCGGCCGGATCCGGGGTCAGGGTGCCGGGCTCCACCAGCTCCACGGCGAGCATGGCGCCGCGGCCGCGTACCTCGGCGATCCGGGGATCACGCGCGGCGATGGCCCGCAGGCGGGGGACCATCACCGACTCGATGCGTCGGGCGGCGGCGGTTAGGTCCAGCTCGTGCATGGTCTCGATGGACGCCAGCGCCGCCGCGCAGGCGATCGGGTTGCCGCCGAACGTGCCGCCGAGACCGCCGACGTGGACCGCGTCCATCAGCTCGGCCCGCCCGGTCACCGCTGCGAGGGGCAGCCCGCCGGCGATCCCCTTCGCCAGGGTGATCAGATCCGGCTCGACCCCCTCGTGGTCCAGGGCGAACCAGTCGCCGGTCCGGCAGAACCCGGTCTGGATCTCGTCGGCGACGAAGACCACCCCGGCCGTCGTCGCCCACTCGCGCAGCGCCGGCAGGAACCCCTGCGCGGGTACGACGAAGCCGCCCTCGCCCTGGATCGGCTCGATCAGCAGCGCGGCCACGTTCTCCGCGCCGACCTGCTTCTCGATCAGCTCGATCGCCCGCGCCGCAGCTTCCGCGCCGGACAGGCCCCCGTCGCGCAGCGGGTACGACATCGGCACCCGGTAGATCTCCCCGGCGAACGGCCCGAACCGGTGCTTGTACGGCATGTTCTTCGCGGTCAGCGCCATGGTCAGGTTGGTCCGACCGTGGTACGCGTGGTCGAAGACCACCAGCGCCGGCCGCCCGGTGGCGTGCCGCGCGATCTTCACCGCGTTCTCCACTGCCTCGGCGCCGGAGTTGAACAGCGCCGAGCGCTTCTCGAAGTTGCCCGGGGTCAGCTCGTTGAGCTGCTCGCAGACCGCCACGTACGACTCGTAGGGTGCGACCATGAAGCAGGTGTGGGTGAAGCGCTCGACCTGGGCGCGGACGGCCTCGACCACTCGTGGCGCCGAGTTGCCGACGCTGGCCACCGCGATGCCGGCGGCGAAGTCGATCCACTCCCGTCCGTCGACGTCGGTGATGGTGCCGCCGCCAGCGTGGTCCACGTAGGACGAGATGACGCTGCCGACGCCCCGGGCCACCGCCGCGCCCCGCCGCTTGTGCAGTTCTTCAGATGAAGTCATGCGCTGTGCCTTCTTTCGTTCGCGACTGCGGGGCTCGCAAACCCGGCTCACTCCTCGCACTCACTGGTCAACCCGCGATGTTGTGCATGACGTGCTTGATCCGGGTGTAGTCCTCCAGGCTGTAGACCGAGAGGTCCTTGCCGTGCCCGGAGTGCTTGAAGCCGCCGTGCGGCATCTCGGAAACGAACGGGATGTGGGTGTTCACCCAGACGCAGCCGAAGTCGAGCCGGCGGGTCATCCGCATCGCCCGGCCGTGGTCCTTCGTCCAGACCGAGGCGGACAGGCCGTAGTCGACGCCGTTGGCCCAGCGCACCGCCTCGTCCTCGTCGGAGAAGCGCTGCACGGTGATCACCGGGCCGAAGATCTCGTCCTGGATGATCTCGTCCTGCTGACGAACACCGGAGACCACGGTCGGGGTGTAGAAGTAGCCGCGGTCGCCCTGTCGCGACCCCCCGGTCTCGACCGACGCGTGGTCGGGGAGCCGGTCGAGGAAGCCGCTGACCCGGGCCAGCTGGTTGGCGTTGTTCAGCGGGCCGTAGAGCACGTCGGCGTCGTCCGGCGCGCCGGTTTTGGTGTTGCGGGCCTGCTCGGCCAGCGCCGCGACGAAGTCGTCGTGGATGCCGGGGCCGGCGAGCACCCGGGTGGCCGCGGTGCAGTCCTGCCCGGCGTTGAAGTAGCCGCCGACCGCGATCGCCTCGGCCGCCGCCTCGACGTCCGCGTCGTCGAAGATCACCACCGGGGCCTTGCCGCCGAGCTCCAGGTGGGTCCGCTTGAGGTCCGGCGCGGCGGCGGAGGCGACCTCCATGCCCGCGCGGGTCGAGCCGGTGATAGACACCAGCTGCGGGGTCGGGTGCGAGACGAGGGTACGACCGGTGTCCCGGTTGCCGCAGACCACGTTGAAGACGCCCGGCGGGAAGAACTCCGACGCGATCTCGGCCAGCAGCAGCGTCGACACCGGCGTGGTGTCCGACGGCTTGAGCACCACCGTGTTGCCGGCGGCGAGGGCCGGGGCGATCTTCCACACCGCCATCATGAGCGGGTAGTTCCAGGGCGTGACCTGGGCGCAGACGCCGATCGGCTCGCGCCGCACGTAGGAGGTGTGGCCGGCCATGTACTCGCCGGCCGAGCGACCCTCCAGCATCCGCGCGGCGCCGGCGAAGAACCGGAACTGGTCCACCGCCGGCGGCAACTCCTCGTCGGCGGTGAGCTGGCGGGGCTTGCCGGTGTTGCGGACCTCGGCGTCGACCAGCTCGGCCGCCCGCGCCTCCACCGCGTCGGCGAGCTTGAGCATGGCCTTCTGCCGCTCGGCGGGGGTGGCGTCCCGCCAGCCCTCGAAGGCGGCGGAGGCGGCCTTCATCGCCGCGTCGACGTCGGCGCGCCGGAGACCGGCGCCTGCGCGAAGACCTCGCCGGTGCAGGGGTCGATCAGGTCGGCGTACCCGCCGTCCACCGGATCGACGTACTCGCCGTTGACGAAGTTGCGCAGCTGCTGCTGGTCACTCATGAGGAGTCTCCGAGGGGTGGCCGGGGGTGGATTCAGCGGAGGTATTCGCAATCTCACTGCCATCCTCGCTACTGAATTCGCACCAGACAAGGGCTTGGGCGACTGTTTCCGTCAGGGGTGCGGTCGTCTACGCTGCGGAACGTGGAGCCACGAGCGTTCTTTGTCGCCGGCGCCCCGTGCACGGCGAGGGCGAGCTGACCGTCACCCACCCGTACGACGGCCGGACGGTGGGGCGTACCACCCTCGCCACGGCCGACCAGGTCGAGGCCGCCGTCGCGGGCGGCGGCCGGGGTGGCCGCGCAG
>JAEVHO010000287.1 GCA_016802835.1 Micromonospora sp. ATA32
CCGGCCGGCCCGGTCCGCGGCCTCGGCCAGGTCGTGCACGTGCCGTTCAAGGTCGGCGCGCTGCTCGTGGGACTGGTATGCCGCCGAACTCTTCAAGCTGTCCAGGTGGGCCCGGAGGCGACCCGGCTCGCCCTCGACCGCGCGCAGCCGCGCGGTGGCCGCCGCCTCGGCCTCAACGGCTTCCCCGGCGACGCGGCGGGCGTCGACCAGCCCCCGTCGAATGCGCGGCGACCGCCTCACGGCGGGCCGTCAGGATGTCGGCCGCCGCGCGAGCGTGGGTGCGCAGGTAGGTCGAGTAGACGGTCAGGAAGGCCGCGGTGGCGCCGTCCGCCGCCACCAGCCCCTCGAGGGTACGGGCGACCGCCTCCATGTCGTCGAACGAGCGGGCGGCCTCCACCAGCAGGTGGTCCTCGACCGGACGCAGCCCGCGCTGCAGCGTGCGGGACAACTCGACCGGGTTGAGGTCCTTGGCCAGCTGCGGCTTACGCAGGGTGAGCACCAGATCGAGCAGCTGCTCGTAGCGGGCCGGACCGAGCCCGAACAGCCGGGCGTCGACGAGGTGCCGGTAGTCCTCCGCCGAGTCCCGTACCGCGTCGGCGCCCAGGTGGTTGATCAGATCGCGGCGATTCAGCGGCCGGTCGTCGGCGTCCAGCAGGGAGAAGTCCACCCCGACCCGGCCGTCGACAACGAAGTGCCAGCGGGTCACCCGGTCGACGTGCCGGTGTGCCCGCAGGCCGATGCCGACCGTCACGTATGACTCGCCGTCGCAGAACTCCATCCACACGTACGCGTGGGTGACCTCCTGCCCCCGGTACAGCAGGTTCGACTTCATCGTCCGGTCCTCGCTGGCGAACGGGTTGAGCCGGCGCGGCTCGATCCGCCCGTCGAGGACGAAGGGGAAGAGGACCTCCAGGGCCTTGGTCTTGCCGGAGCCGTTCGGCCCACGCAGCACCAACCAGCCGTCAACGAAGAGGAACTCCTCGTCGCGGTAGTCCCACAGGTTGATGATCCCCGCTCGGCTGGGAGCGAACCGGCGGACAGCGCGTTGCTCGATCACGATCTACCTTCCGAGGTCAGAAGAGGGTCTCGGCGGAGGCGCGTTGCCGGACCGCGGCGACGGTGTGGCGGTACCGGCCCGCCAACGGCAGGACCAGCAACCCGCCCGGCACGGTGGTGGTCGCGCCGAAGCGCTCCAGCAGCGCCACCGCCTCGGTACGCAGCCGTTCCGGGTCGGCGTGCCATTGCGCCCCGAACGCGGAACCGTACCGGCGCAGAATCTCACCGACCGCCTCGCGGAGAAAACTGTCGGTGATGAACGGCAGCCGGCCGCAGTCGTCGGTCTCGTCCGGATTGCCGCCACCGTCCGCCGAATACGGCTGATCCGCGGCGGAGTCGTCCAGCACCACCATGGTGGCGGTGGGCAGACCGGCGTCGACCTGGTCGACCATCGCCTGCTGCCGGCCGGGCGAGTCGGGCGGGGCGAGCCGCTTGACCCGGCGGCCGTCCGGGTCGGCGATCCGGTCCGCCATCTCCACCACCAGCAGCACCGCGGCCTGCGCCACCGAACCGGTGCCCGGGAACCGCTCCCCGGTGAAACCGGCGGTGTCCACCAGCAGCACCCCCTCGGCGCGTCGCTCCACCCGAAGCCCGGTCAGCCGGGCCAGGTCGGTGGCGATGGCCGTCCCGCGCAGGTGGTTGGCGACCGTCGGATCGACGTCGGCGTGATAGACCACCGGCGACTCCACCACCGCCCGCCGCGCGGCCTGGGCGGCTGCCCGGCGGGCGGCGTTGCCGCTGCTGGCCATCGTCCGATCGAGCAGCGCCGCCACCGAGTCGACGTGTTGCAGCACGCGGGTCGGGCGGAACAGCGCGAACACCACATCCCGCGCGACGTCGTACAGTGCCTCGCCGGAGCCGGGGTCACTGGCCCAGGCGACGCTGGACCCGTCGGCCAGCCGGATCACGCCGCGCTCCTCCAGCCAGCCGACCGCGTCGACGAACGCCCGCCGGTCCGGCCCGTGGTCCGGGTCCAACCCCAGCCCGGTGATCCGGTTCGCGTCGCCGCCGACCGAGTCGGCCAGCTCACTGAGGGTGATCTGGATGCCGGCGCGGCCCAGCACGGCCAGGCACAACGACAGGTATGCGTAGCGCTGCCGGTCGAACGGGCGCCCGGTCCGGGACACCGCCGGCTGGGTCGCGTCGAGCCCGTCGGACACCCGGACCAGCCGGGCCGTCGCACCATGCAGTTCCAGCCGGTAGCCGAAGGCCTCGGCGAGATCCCGCCGCAGGGCGGCGGCGAAGCGGCGTACCCGGGGCAACGCCCGCTCGTCCGGCCACGTCGCCGTGATCAACGGGTGGCGCAGGACCAGCCGGACGGCGCGCTGGTAGTCCGCCAGTTCCAGCTCGGAGATGTCGCCGGCGAACCGATGACCGGTTGTCGACTGCGTCCTCGCTGGCCGCGCTCATGCCGGCACCAGCTCGCGGCGGACGGCGGTGTGGTCGGCAGCGGTGACCGTCAGCTCGTACCCGTCGAGGTGTAGCTGTCCGGCGGCAGTGGGCACCGTGCTGAACCGTCCCGGCGTCGGGGTGAGGGTGAGCCGGACGCCGTGGGCCGCCGCGGCCAACGGCACCGCGGCGGCGCCACCGACCCGCGCGGCGAGCGCGATGTCGAGCAGCCGCAACAGGACCTGTGCCTGCGGCTCGTCCAGCCGGTGTCCGGTCGCCCCGTCGGCGGCCAGCACGGCGGCGGCGTCGGTCAACCGCCGCTCCCGGGCAAACTGCTCGCCGCGCAGCCGATGCCGACGGTCGTCGCCGCGGTCCAGGCGGGCCGGCCGGCCCCTGCCCTGCCCCGGCGCACGACCGGTCGCCACCAGCGTGCGGGACAGCTCGACCGCCGGTGCCTCCCACCACGACAGCCGGCTGGCGATCGCCTCCGGATCCGGATGTGCCACGCCGACGTGTCGGGGTGCGCCGAGCCCGAAGACCACATCGAAGAGCGCGTGCGCCGCCTCCTGCGTGGCAACCTGGGTGAACCACGCTGCCAGGTGGCGCAGCTGCGACTCCCGGCTCACCCCGCCGCGGCGGGCCTCGGTCACCCGACGCAGCAGCGCCAGCACGTCGCCGATCGCCGCGATGGTGGCGTCGCCCAGCCGGTCGGCCTCGCTACTCTGCTCCGGCGAGGGTGGTGCCAGCCAGGATCGCAACCCACCCCACCGGCGCCGCCAGTCCTCCAGCCGCTCCACCGGGGTGTGGAACAGCCGCTCGTCTGCCTCGGCCGCCGCCTCGACCAGCCGCTCCAAGCCAGTCGCCTCCACCTCGTGCACCGCCTCGCGAAGCCGGGGGGTGTAGCGCTGCAGCTCGTCATGGAAGTCGCGCAGGTGGGCCAGCAGGGCGTCCTTGTGAGCGAGAAACGCCTCCGGCCGTACGTCGTTGGTACGTCCCAGGTCACCCAGCATGTGGTAAAAACGGGCGGCCCGCTCAGCGATATCGGCCAACGCCCGGTCGAGCCGGTTGAACTTGCGGTAGACCTCCTCGGCGTCGCCGGCGTCGTTGGCCACCGCGAGCGCCTTCAGGTCGGCCAACAGGTCGGCGAAGACCAACCGGGACAGCGTGGCATCATCCATGGTCGCGGAGAGCACCGCCTCCACCGCCCGGTGGGCCCGGTAGCCGGCCTCGGTGAACTGGTAGACCGAGTGCCGGTTGCGGTACTCGGCCAGTGTCGTCGCGCGTGTCCCGTCCTGGCTGCGGTCGAGCACGCCCCATTCCACCAGGGCGTCGAGCAGCCGCGGCAGCTCCAGCTGTGCCGGTCGGGGCAGTCGGGGTTCGACCGGTGGAGCACGTCGAGCGCGGCGGCCACCTCAGCAGTGTGCAGCACGACCTGGTAGCTGGATCGCGCCGCGTCGAAGGCGCGCAGCAGCCACAGGTACGCGAACCGATTATCGGCCGTGACGTAGCCGAACAGCCGCATCCGGTCGTCAAGACCGAACTCGTCCAGCCCGAACGTGGGCCCTGATGCTGCTGCAGCCATCCCTCCCCTTCCCGGTGCATGCGTCGACCAGCAACCCTATCCATCGGTGGCGGGAGGGCGCTCTCGCGGCTCGACCGTTCATCGGCCTGCCCGACTCGCACGGTGAACTCGTTGCCCGCTTCCATGGTCATCCGCGCACACCGGCGCGCCGCTGGCCAGCGGGGAGTCCCCGTGCTCCGTGCGGAGCGTGACGGCATTCGCGTCCGCCGGGGATGCGTGGAGCGGCCTTAGCGCGCGGCGCCGCCCGGTCGAGCTGGGCCGGTGCCGGAGCGCCGGTGACCGACGCGTGGAGCCCGTATCACCGGGGAGTTGCCAGACGCCGGGCGGAAATCCCGCGCCGCGCCGGCCACCATATCGTCGGGATCGCGGCCGAGGGCCCGCCGGATGTGCGGCGGGATGACCTCGGACGTTGCCATCGCCAGTCGGACCTGCACCGAACGGTCGTCAACCAGGCGTTCCAGATCCGCCTCGTCCAGCTCGACCGCGCGGACCAGCGCGGCACGGACGTCGACCACGGGGTCCTGGGCAAGCGCGCTGCGCTGCTCGGCGGTGGTCCGCGGGTTGCGGGCGACCCCCTTGCGTACGCGTACGGTGCGATCGGCCATCAGGGCGGTGATCACGTCGGGGTCATGGGTGTGGGTGGCGAGTCGTTCCCGTACCTCGGGTGAGACGTCGTCGATCAGCCTGGCGGCCAGATCGGGCTCCAACTCCCGCATCTCCGCGAGGAGACCACGAAGCTCCTTGTCGGGTGCCTCTGACATCACCCGGCGAACCGACTCGTCGCAAGCCGGGTTGCCGGCGACCGCCCAGCGGACCCACCGGTCGGCGTCTTTGACGAGACGCAAGAGATTGGCGACCGAGGTCGAAGGGTTTCTCGCCACAGCCTCCCGGACCTGACGATCATGATCCCGGGTCAGCGGTCGCAGTGCCTGCGCGGGTGCGTCGGTCCGGGCCGCGACCGCCTTACGGACCACGGCCGACGGGTCGGACGCCAAGTCGAAGAGGGTCATCTGTGGCGTTGCGGGGTCCTGCGCCAAGGCGAGCCGCGCGTCGGTGCTGCCACCGGTCGCACGGTGGGCGCTGGTACCTGACCCGCTGTGACGGTCGGGCCCGTCGACGTCCTGCTGCTTCCCCATGGGCGCAATCATGTCACGGGCTGACTGGGGCAGCGCGAGCCTGACCAGCGCGTTGACCATGGTCGAAGCCTTACCTCGGGGATTCGCCCTTCCGTGTGTCAACAGTGACTGAGAGATCGCGCGGGTAGGGCGTCGGGATTCATGGGCGTCGGGCGGGTCGGGTGTCCCAGCGGTGGGTTGTCCATGCTTCGCGGACCAGGCGGCGGACGATGATGACGGTCGCCAGGGCGAGGAACGCGGTGATCACGGCTCGACGTCGCTCGGTGCAGATCACCAGAAGGTTGAACCCGCGGTTGCACCAGGCATTGGTCCGTCCCACGACCCAGCGTCTGGTGTGGTTGATCAGCACGTCCTGCCCCTTGGGGC
This sequence comes from Micromonospora sp. ATA32, assembly GCA_016802835.1. GTDB lineage: Bacteria > Actinomycetota > Actinomycetes > Mycobacteriales > Micromonosporaceae > Micromonospora. Next base: position 5,530 of record JAEVHO010000287.1, read on the forward strand.
TGATCTGCCCGGCGCAGCCGAGCTCGGCCAGCAGGTCGCTGGTGACGTTCCTGATCGGCGGTGTCGGCCCGGGTGGCGCGACGCCCGTCCGGCTGACGCTGGCCGGGGTCGCGCTCGGCGCAAGAACCAAGGCATCCACGCCGCTTCGGCACGCGGCGCCTCCGCCTTGACCACCTTCGCCCGCAGCCGGTTCTCGGGGGCGTAGTCCGGGTTGCGCTTCCGCCACGCCGCCACGGCACGCCGCGGGCGTGCCTCACAGCTGCACACCCGCTGGCGGCTCCCAGCCCCGGGTGCGGCTCGAACCACCGCCGGCCAGATCGAGCACGGCTTCTTCGTCGCCACCGCCACCTCCACATCGGTGATGGCAGCGTGGCCCGTCAACAGCCGACTGGACGCACTCTTGGCGAGCACACCCCGGTCATGTCTCGAGAGCCGCACGTCGCCGGCTGCGCCACTTGGTGGCATACGGCAGCACGAACAAGTACAGACCGGTAAACAGCAGCAAGGCGAGCGGGAGCAGCGGCACGTAGAACACCCAGAAGGGCAGGCTCCCTCCCAAGGCGACGAAACAGATGATTACGGTCACCGTAAAGGCAATAGACAGCCAGCGGTGGATCTGCCGAACCCACTTGTTCCAGTTCAATGGGACCTCCTCCAAGATGAGCAACCACAGGCCCCCGGCGACCTGCCGGGTGGGGACGTTCAGCCGGTTGTAGACGTTGCTGGTGGCGATCGACGGCAGCAGCGCCTCGCCGTCCCAGTCGAAGGACAGCGGCACCAGACACGGCGCACCATCAGCCGACCCACTGGCCACCCAGACCTCTTTGTCGTGGGTGAGCCGATGCTCGGTGTCGCGACGACGCTGAGCGCGGGAGCGGGGGTCGGCACTCATCGGTCGTGAAGCAGCTCGGGGACGTTGCCATCGGGGTCGGTGACGGTGGCCATCAGGCGGCCGCCACCGACGTCGGGCGCGGGCTCCTTCACCGTGCTGTCTGTGCAGGTCCTGGCTGGGATCGCCGGACGGCTAGCGCAGCTCCTGGATGCGGATCAGGTTGCCCGCGGGATCACGGAAGGCGCAGTCGCGAACCCCGTACGGCTGCTCGGTCGGCTCCTGGACGACCTCGGCGTCGCTGGCCTGCAGCTTCTCGAAGGTGCCGTCGAGGTCGGGGGTAGCCAGCAGGATCCAGCCGTAGGTGCCCTTGGCCATCATCTCGAGGATGGTGCGGCGCTCGTCGTCGGTGACGCCGGGGTCGGCGGCCGGCGGCGCCAAGAGGATGGACATGCCGGGCTGGTCGGCGGGGCCGACGTGATCCAGCGCATCTTGCCGTTTCCGACGTCGTTGCGGACCTCGAAGCCGAGGGTGTCGCGGTAGAAGGCCACGGAGGCGTCCGGGTCGGTGTGCGG